>JBEBBH010000001.1:0-9744 GCA_041158485.1 Bacteroidota bacterium
TTGGATTAATTGTGATTTGCCTACTAAGTCTATTTTTCCATTCAACTTTAAGTAATGAGTGATTTCTACTCTTGTATCATTAGCAACTGAATAGGTATTAGTCTCTACTATGAGGCCTAGAACTCTATTATTTGCTGTTGATGAAATATTGTGGTTGGTTTTAACAATATTCCAAATTATGGGAGTAACATTGTTAACAATTGACAGGCTGTTTGGTGCGTCTATGGAAGCATCGCTTGACCAAGTAGAATCACTATTCCATAGTCCGCCGGCAGCCGATAAATAAGGAATAGGCGCTTTTTGAGTAGCCACGGCAATATCACTTTGAGATACAAGGTAACCACGATTTTTATTCAAAGAATCGTCATCGATGTGGGTGCCGATAAATGAATTCATAGTGTAATAGGCTACTAATGAAGACCATTTTACCGTACTGATATCGTTTTTAGAAATATTGGTAGGTAAGATAGTTCCTTTAGTGTCAGCGCTGTTTTGAAGAATTTCCTGATTCATGATAAAGCGCAATTGGGTTAAACCTAAAGCTCTGTTCCACAAGCGAAACTCATCGATTTCTCCCTTGAAGAAGTTGCGAACATCTTCTTTGCCGAAATATTCTGCTCCTATGATAAAATTATTGCTGTTTACTGTTGGTACAGCTGTTGTTATTGAACGGTCAAGTATGCCGTCAATATATAAACTTAGTTTGTTGAGGGAAAATGTTAAAGCTACATTATGCCATTTTCCATTAGGGAAGGCAGTGTTTGAAGTTAACAAAGTGCCTCCATTCCATACTACATTGATTTTATTGTCGTTGGATAGGTATACTCTGTAGCCAGTTCCGTTGTATTTGGAAACTATAGTTCTATCGCTGCTCAATTCATTTTGACCGTTTGGCTTAATCCAAAACATCATGGTGAAGGAGCCCGATAAATTATTTGCATTGTTGAATTTAATGTAGTCGTCTGAACCATCAAAGTTGATTTGACGTGAACCGATATTAAGTTTGGCCACTCCAACAGTGAAAAACTTCACACCGTCAAAATCATAATCGGCAATTTGATTGGCGCCGCTGGTGGTTAAAAAAACGGTCTCCACATTGGTCGAAAATGCTTCATCATCAGCAATTACTAGCACATAAGCATCATTGGTCGTTAGAGTCGGTAATCCGCTCAAACTTGAAGTAGGAATAGCAATTCTGGTGGAGCCTATGTCTCCTCCGTTTTCTATAATTTTCCATGTTCTGGTTGGCGTGTCTACAACCGTAGTCATTCCGGAGCCTCCATTAAAATTGATGGTTAATTCACCATCCGTATCACTCATGTCGCCATTGTTGTCGCCCCAAACCAAAAAGTTTAAGTCTGTTGCAAAAGTGTTTGGGTTAGCAGCGTTGTTTGCGGCAATTGTCCCCAATCCAATCAATACCATTGGTTGAGGTGCAATGTCGGTGTTTTGTTTCTTATTCAGTCCGGCATTATCGTCCCTTCCAATAAAGTTAACATTGTTGTTGTAGGAACTATTGGCTGAGGCATCCCAAATAATAGTTCCGTTAGAATCATAAAGATTTTGACCAAAGGATAATGTGGTGCAAAAGCAAACCACTAGTAAGGCAAAATTAGTGCGTAGATTAGGGGTAGTTTTTTTCATAACTGTAGGGGGTTTAGTTAATGAATCTTATTGTGAAATGTTTTTTGAAATCCATTTCTTTTGTTTGACATAACAAATCTACGTACATTAATTATTTAATCGATTAAAAGTAAAATAAAATCGATGAAATGCATCTTTTTAATCAAAAATAACGTATAATACTTACAAATATAAAAATGAAATGAATTCTCATTATAGCTGTTTTTTGAAAAATAAAGTGTAGGAAAGGGTTTAGTAGAATAAAAAAAGGCTCGGTAAATACCGAACCTTTAACAGTAGCGAGAGAGAGATTTGAACTCTCGACCTCAGGGTTATGAATCCTGCGCTCTAACCAACTGAGCTACCTCGCCAAGACTTTGCATTCCCTGAATGCGGGTGCAAATATAAAATTAAAATCATTGGTTGCAAACATATATTGGTTATTTTTTTTATTTTTAAAAAACGTTTTTTTTTTGACTTTATATTCTATATATTTCCCAAAAATTTATTCAAACATGGATCAAAAAGTACGTTACGAACTCGAGTTTCCGGTAAATTCATCACCACAATTGTTGTATCAATACATCTCTACACCATCAGGTTTGCAGGAGTGGTTTGCCGATAACGTAAATTCCAGAGGTGAATTTTTTACGTTCATTTGGGATGATGTGGAGGAAAACGCCCGTTTGGCCTCTAAAAAGACTGGTGAAAAAGTTAAATTCAAATGGGTTGACGACAATAAAAAAGACACTGATTACTATTTTGAATTGCGCATTTTAGAAGATGAAATCACCAAAGATGTTTCTTTGATGGTAGTGGATTATGCTTTTGAAGATGAAATTGATGAGTCAAAATTGTTGTGGGAAAACCAAATCTCCGATTTAAAACATGTAATAGGTTCTATCTAAATCCTATTTAAAACTTATATTTGTCCCGTCTTATTTAAAATACAAGACGGGATTTTTTATGGTAAATTTTAATGGTGTTATTACAGAAGAAGAACTTCTTTTATCGGCTTCTAATAGGTCATTTTTATATGGTGATGGTGTTTTTGAAACACTTAAAGTTGTAAATAATGAAATCTTATATTTTGAAGACCATTACTTCAGATTATTGGCATCAATGCGTATCATACGTATGCAAATTCCTATGAGTTTTACCTTGGAATATCTTGAAGAACAAATGCTGACTTTAGTCAGAAAACAAGAGATTCAAGATGCTGCCCGTGTCAGACTAACTGTTTTTAGAAATGAAGGCGGTTATTATACGCCCACTGATAACAAGGTTTCTTTTGTGATTCAGGCTTCCGCTTTATCGGTAAAGCCATATATTTCAAGCGAAACGCCTTTTGAAGTTGACTTGTATAAAGATTTTATAGTACCGAAGCAGTTGTTGTCAACTTTAAAAACCAATAACAAACTCATCCAAATTACTGCCAGTATTTTTGCCGAGGAAAACGGGCTCGATACTTGCTTATTAATCAATGACGATAAAAATGTAATCGAAGCTGCTTATGGTAATTTGTTTATGTTGTTGAATGGGCAATTGATAACACCGCCAATATCAGAAGGATGTTTGAACGGAATCATGCGTAAGCAAATACTTAAATTAGCGAAAGAATTGGAGGGCATTGAAGTGATAGAACAACCTATTTCTCCTTTCGATTTACAAAAAGCCGATGAACTGTTTATTACCAATGTCATCGTAGGGATTCAATCCATCACTAAATACCGCAAAAAGGAGTTCGAACAAACGCTTGCCAAACAGTTGTTGGAAAAACTAAATCAAACGATACAAGCTTAATTTAAGATGGGATTTTCGGGTGCATTTGACCAAATGAGATAGTCACCACCCAATTCCAGAATTTTTTCTTTCCAAAAATGGGCTGACGATTTTCCTAAAATGTCTTTTTTGTAGATGTTTTTGGAGAGTATCCAAGAGTTGGATTGCATTTCGTTTTCCAGTTGTTCGGAATCCCAACCGGTGTAGCCCAAGAAAAAGCGAATGTTTTTCTTTTTGATTAAGCCTTGATTGATCAGGTCTTTGGTTAATTCAAAATTACCGCCCCAAAATATACCATTCGATATTTCGATACTGTTCGGAATCAAATCAGGAACATTGTGGATGAAGTACAAATTGTCTTGCTCAACAGGACCGCCATTGTAAATTTTAAACTTGGCCTCAATTTCCGGCAGTACATCTTTGATAGTATATTTTAAAGGTTTATTCAGTATAAAGCCAACCGATCCTTCTTCGTTGTGATCGGCTAATAAAATTACAGATCGATTAAAAGATAAATCTCCTATAATCGAAGGCTCTGCTATTAATAATTGCCCTTTTTGTAATTTTTCTGAAATCATTCCCTTCAAAAAATTTTATTAAAGTTGGGATTTTTTTTTTACAAATCCAAATCATTTTAACAAAAACAAAAAAACCATCTCAATTTATTGAGATGGTTTTTATATATCAGAAGAACTAATTTATTAGTTTACTGCTCCGTCTAATTCAGCACCAGCTTTGAATTTAACTACATTTTTAGCAGAAATTTTGATAGTTTTTCCAGTTTGTGGATTTCTTCCGTCTCTGGCAGCTCTTTTAGATACTGACCAAGAACCGAAACCTACTAAAGATACTCTTCCGCCTTTTTTCAAAGTACTACCTACATTTCCTAAAAATGATTCTAAAGCTAATTTTGCAGCCGCTTTTGTGATTCCAGCGTCAGCTGCAATTGCATCGATTAATTCTGATTTGTTCATAATGTTAGTTATTAATTGTTGGTTAAACATTCTGTTAATGATAACAAATTTAATAGGAATTCCTTACCACACAAGAGATTTGACGTTTTTTTCAGGCTTTTGTTGATAACTTCGGGGTTTTGTTGATAAACCCTTGCTTTTTGACGATTTTTTTCTTTGAAAACGGTGTCAGACCTTATTCTGCTTGCGCTCTTTCGGAAAATGATACGCCATTTAGCAACTCATGAGCCGCCATTTTTTTCTTTCCGGGCAATTGCAAACTCAAAATCTGAATAAAACCATCTTTAACCGCTACTTTAATCTCTTTTTTGGTAGTGATGATTTGACCCACGGTTATTGTATGTGATTCTGAAATAACTCTGGCTTCATATAATTTAACGTTCCACTCTTCTCCATTGTCTTTAAAGAAACACCAAGCTGCCGGATAGGGCGATAAGCCTCGAATTAAATTGTGAATTTCCGCAGCCGATTTGTGCCAATCCACTTTGCAATTGTCTTTGTTGAGTTTGTATGCGGTTTTAATATCGGCATTGTCTACTTGTATAGTAGTAGTTGCATTCCCGCTTTCAATTAAGGATAACGTTTCGGTCACGGCTTCACTGCCTAAGGTCATCAAACGGTCGTGCAATGCTCCAGCTGATTCTTCCGGTCCAATCATCGTTTCTTTACTCAAAATCATAGCGCCGGTGTCGATTTTATCATCGATGAAAAAAGTAGTTACGCCGGTTTTGGTTTCACCATTAATTATCGCCCAATTGATAGGTGCCGCGCCTCGGTAATTCGGCAATAAGGACGCGTGTAAGTTAAAAGTACCTAATTTCGGCATACGCCAAACTACTTCCGGTAACATTCGGAAAGCGACTACGACTTGCAAATTGGCATTTAAGCTTTCTAATTCCGCTAAAAAAGTTTCGTCTTTGAGGTTGGTAGGTTGCAGCAATCTCAAGTTGTTGGCTAACGCATATTCTTTAACAGCAGAATATTTAAGCTTTTGACCACGACCGGCCGGTTTGTCGGCGGCTGTAATCACACCTACAACCTCGTAATGGTTTTTGATAATGGTGTCTAAAATGCCCACGGCAAACTCGGGCGTGCCCATAAAAACAATGCGTAATTTTTCCATGCTTATTTTAAGGAGTACAAATTGTTAGGTTTAATGCTGATGGTTTCTTCTTCCAACAGTTTTTGCAGGGCAAAGATAACATCGTCTTTGGGAAGTTTGGTTAGTTTTTGAATATCTCTCGAATTAAAGTCTTGTAACTTCAATAAGTCCACAATTTTTTCAGAAGCTGTTTCCGGCGGTACTGTTTTCTTATTTTTATGGATACAGTACGAACAAATGCCGCAATCTTCCTTTTGATCTTCACCAAAATAGGCCATCAACAACTTGCTTTTACAAGTCTTTCCGTTTTCACAATATGATAAGACAGCTTTAAGTTGTTCGGTTTTTAATTTGTTTTGGGCTTCGAGGTATTTGGAAACCCTGTTAATCGTGCGCTCGTCTTCTCGGACTTCATTAAAAGTAATAGTGGTATCATTGTTTTTAGCAATCATTTCGATGATGTTCTTTTCTTTTAAGCTTTGCAAAAGAGAAAGGATTTCGGTTTCGGTTCGATTGGATTTTTTGGCGACAAACGAAACGTTCAAAGCGGTTTGCATTTCATATATACCCGGATAAGTACGCAAAATAGTTAGTATTATTTCTTCGTTATTGGGATTTAGACTCATATAGCGAATCACTTCCTTGGACGGAATAATGAATTGCAACGTAATTTTTTCCGAAAACTCCTGAGATAATGTAATGATGCCTTGCCGGTCTAAAAACTGTAAAGCATTGTATGTCTTGACCGTTGGGAAGTTGTATTTGGTACAAAACTGATGCAAGTTGAAACCAAATTGTTCGTCGATGCCTTCGCCGTAAGCAATTTGAAAATAGTTACACAATTTTGAAAACACCGTATTCAAAAAAGCCTTGTCCGGTAAAACATTGATAAACTGGGCTTCGGCATGTACAATATCGGAAGGATTTTGCAACAATACGGCAAAAGCTTTATCGCCGTTTCTTCCGGCACGACCCGCTTCCTGATAATAATTTTCGAGGTTTTGCGGCAAGTGCAAATGGATAACCGTTTTCACATTCGCCTTATCTATGCCCATACCGAAGGCGTTAGTGGCTACGATAACTTGCGCTTTTTCTTCCATCCAAAGTTGCATTTGTTTTTCCTTGTCTTTAGCCGATAAACCGCCATGGTAAAATGTGGCGGTAAATCCCAAACTTTCAAGTTGTTTGGCGATGTCTGAACAGGACTTTCTGTTGCCGACATACACTATGGAAGGCTGTGGATTTTTTTGCAGTATTTGTTCTAGTAAATGCAGTTTGTCTTCGGTTTCAAAAACCATATAAGCGATGTTTTCCCGATAGAACGATTTGGAGAAGATTTGTGGTTTGTTCAATTGCAGTTGTGCCATAATATCTTCTTTCACTCGCGGTGTAGCCGAGGCTGTCAGCGCTAAAAAAGGGACTTTCGGAAAGTATTCCTTGAGCTGTGCAATCTTCAAATAAGCCGGTCTGAAATCGTGTCCCCATTGCGACACACAGTGGGCTTCGTCAATCGCGATGAGGTTGACAGGTAAATTTTTGAGACGTTCCAAAATCCAGTCGCTTTGCAAACGCTCGGGCGAAAGGTAAAGGAATTTGTAGTTGCCGAACTGGCAGTTGTCTAACAAATCGATGATGTTATCTTGGTGAATACCTCCGGTTAAAGCGATGGCTTTGATGCCTTTACTTTGCAGGTTTTGCACTTGGTCTTTCATCAAGGCTATAAGCGGCGAAATGACCAAGCAAATACCTTCCATCATCATACCCGGTACTTGAAAACAAATCGATTTTCCGCCGCCCGTTGGCATCAAGGCAAAAGTGTCGTTTCCGGCCAATACCGATTGGATAATGGCTTCTTGCGGCTCTCGAAAAGCTGTATGCTTCCAGTATTGGGTAAGGATTTCGAGTGGTCTATTCAAGTTATGAATTATGAATTATGAATTAATTCAGTTTATGGTATAAAGGTATAAAATAAGATTGAGTTGTAATTACAACAAATATGTATTAAGAAAGCTGGTTCAAGATAAACTGAATGCGTTCTTCCACACTTCCGCGCGGTACTTCGATGAGTTCGTAGCCATATTTTTGGTAGGTTTCCAATAGGTGTTCGAAAATGAGTTTGGCCTGTTCGAAATTTTCGTAACGGGCTTCGTCACTTTCATAAATTTCCTCCCATGGCGGTAAAACAAACACTTTGGAATATTGATGTTCGCGGCTCGCTTGGTCAAAAAAAGCCGGATAGCTATCGCCTATGTAGTGCATGTACGCCAAAATATCAGGAATACCTCGGTCTAAGAATACAATTTCCGATACATCATCGTGGGCTTGTTGGTGTTGCTTTTTGCGGCCTTCAAGTAGTAATTCGCTAAAAAGCAGTGGCTTTTCCAAAAACAATTGTTCGATGCCTTGTTTTTTGGCTTCGAGGGTTATTTGTCTTGAAATTTCGGGAAAACACGCATAACCTTGTTCGATGAGTGCATCGATGATGGTGGTTTTACCGGTGCCGGGACCTCCGGTGATGACAATGATTTCTTTTTTCAAGATTTTTGGAAATAAGTGGCAAATTTATTCAAACTAATGGGATATAGAAAAGGATTTTTATTTTTTATTTCTGACGTTGCCCAAAGTGCGAAAAGCAACTCCAATAACCCCGATTGGAGTCTCGTTGTCAGACGAGACGGAAAGCGGGAATACGGCAGGCCGATAAAGCCCGAACCTTTCGTTCAAAAAAATAACTAAAACGGATGGATTTCTGCAACAGAATCTGAAAGCAATACTGTATATTTGCCTTTATTTTTGATGTAATGGACAAGAAGACAGAAGAATTTTATATCAGATTGCGCGAGGAATTGGCTAACACTTCTACTTGGCCGAACGAGTATTTATACAAGTTTATAGTGCCAACGGATGCCAAAAAAATTGAGGAAGTGGAAAATGCTTTTGACAATATGGGCGCCGTGATCCAAACCAATCAATCTAAGAATGGAAAATACACCAGTTTATCGGTGAATGTGATGATGGAAAACCCGGACAGCGTGGTAGGAAAGTATATTGAAGTATCAAATATCGAAGGAATAATTTCACTGTAATGGCAGAAAAATATATAAAAGAGAATGCCAATGATGTGGTTTGTCATTTGGAATACAATGCCGAAAGACCGCATTTGATAATACCGGAATACGGTCGTCATTTGCAAAAGTTGATTGATCAAGCCACTGAAATTCCGGATAGGGAAGAGCGCAACAAAGCCGCTAAATACATCATACAAGTGATGGGAACATTGAACCCGCACTTGCGCGATGTGCCCGATTTTCAGCATAAATTGTGGGATCAGATTTTTATTATGTCCGATTTTCGTTTGGATGTCGATTCGCCGTACCCTATACCAACGCGTGATGTAATCAACTTAAAACCGGAGCGTTTGCCTTATCCGCAAAGAAATCCGAAATACCGATTTTACGGCAACAATATCACGAACATGATTGATGTGGCCAACAGCTGGGAAGAAGGCGAAATGAAAAGCGCTTTGGTCAAAGTGATTGCCAATCACATGAAAAAATCGTATTTGAGTTGGAATAAGGACACTGTGACCGATACTGTAATATTTGAGCATTTGTATGAATTGTCCGGAGGGAAATTGAATTTATTGCAAAGCAGTGAAGAGTTGTTGAATACCAATGATTTGATGCGAACCAATAAAAAAATGTCTAACAAAAACCAGCCGCAACAAAACAACAACAAGTTGAACAAGAACAAAAACGGGAAAAAGAACTTTCAAAAAAATACTAATCAAAAATAAGTCCCTGAGTGCCTTAGTTGCTGAGTTCCTTAGAATTTTAATCTCACTAAAACTCAGTTACTCAGTTACTCAGTTACTCAGTTACTAAAAATATGGGAACATTCAAAATAGAAGGCGGTATCCAATTAAAAGGGGAAGTACAACCGCAAGGCGCGAAGAACGAAGCATTACAAGTGTTGTGTCCGGCTTTATTAACCTCGGAAAAAGTTAGAGTAACCAATATTCCGGATATTATCGACGTGAACAAGTTGATTGTATTGTTAGGAAACTTGGGCGTAAAAATTCAGAAAAACGGTCCCGGCGATTATACTTTTCAAGCCGATGAAGTGAATATCGACTATTTGAAAACGGAAGCTTTCAAGAAAGAAGGCGGTAGTTTGAGAGGTTCGATTATGATAGTTGGTCCGCTTTTAGCACGTTTTGGTTGTGGTTATATCCCGAAACCGGGTGGTGATAAAATCGGAAGA
>JBEBBH010000002.1:0-16766 GCA_041158485.1 Bacteroidota bacterium
CCTGTTTTTTTATAGTAGTCGTCCATCACTTGCATGAGTTTCAAATGCTTCGGATTTTCTTCTTCAAACAAATGGAATTGCTTTTGGCTTTCGGGAATAATATTGGTGACAATCACGCCGGCTTTTTTATAAATTTCGCCTTCTTCAAAAACTTCCTTCAGCATTTTTACAGCCAAGTTACTAATGGTAATCGAAGAATTACTCGCATACGGCAAGGTTTCCATCTTGTAGAAATTGTAGCGCGGTCGGTCGACTTTGTACTTGTCTTTTCTCAAATACAAAATCACACCCTGGCAACACGATTTTTGTTTGCGGAGTTTTTCGGCACAGACTGTAGCAAAGGTCGAAACGCGTTCTTTCATCGCATCCAGCGTGCTGATGTTTCCGGCAAAGCTTCGGGTGATGGCGATATTTTTTTTGTCTTTCGGCTCTTCTAATCCTAAAACCGATTGGCCTTCAAGTTCATATTTCAACCGCAAACCCACTACGCCCATCGTACTTTTGATATAAGCTTCGTGTTGCGGCAACGTAAAATCGTAAGCTGTCTTGATGTTTCTCGCTTGCATCTTTTTGGTCAGTCGGAATCCAATACCCCAAACGTCCTCGATTTTGGTCCATTTCAAGGCTTTTATACGCTTTTCTTCCGAATCGATAATATAGACACCTTTTGTTCTTTCGGGGAATTTACGGGCGATTTTATTGGCGACTTTCGATAACGCTTTGGTTGGTGCAAAACCCACCGAAACCGGTATGCTGAGCCATTGCATAATGCGGCTTTTCATTTGCAAACCATAATCATGGAAATCGGTAATCGGAACACCGTCAAAATTCATAAAGGCTTCGTCGATGCTGTACGGTTCCACATGCGGGGTAAAGCCTTCAAGGATTTTCATCACCCGATGACTCATATCGCCATACAACGGATAATTAGAAGAAAAGACTTGGATGTTTTTGGCCTTGAGCTCTTGTCGCACTTTAAATTCGGGCGCGCCCATGGCTATGCCAAGTGCCTTGGCTTCATCGCTTCGGGAAATGATACAACCGTCGTTATTGGACAAAATCACTATTGGTTTTCCAACCAAATGCGGCTGAAAAACGCGTTCGCAGGAAGCATAGAAATTATTGCAATCGACTAAAGCATACATGGCATAAAAGTAACAATTTTGCGGTGGAACAAAAGTTAATTTTACCGTTACTTTTTAGCCATTATTCCGATTTTAGGCTGTCTTCTTTTTGTTTTGGAAATAGTTCCAAACTAAAGCGGTCAGCATCACCACAACCCAAAAGGAAGGTGTAATGATGGTGTAAATCGGTGTCAAAGTATCGTATCGCAAATACGGATTGGGATTGGTGTAATCTTCCGGAGTGATGCGAAGCCAATCTTGTACACCGTCATAAATGTTGACGGACATTAATAAGATAATAAAGATTCTTAAGAATTGAAGTGTTCGGCTTGTTGAGCCTTTGGCAGCCGTCAAACCAATCAAAATGAAAAGCATCGCCGTCATATAACCTCTGCCAAATCCCCAACCGGTGTAAGGCATTAAAGTGGATTTCAGTTCTTTGTTGATGTCGAGTCTTAAATAAAAACTAAATGCGCTAATCGCCATGCAAAAAAGGAAGAACACGATAATATCGTAGGGTAATTTTTTTAGCACTGAGGAGACGCTCGAATTTTCCATATTGGTTTAGGTTTATTACCAAATATAAGATTTTAATCGAGACAATCGTATACAAAAAAACCATCAAAAGTACTCTTGATGGTTTTCGGTATATTTCAATTAAGAACTTTTTAGTTCAATAAATTCATTACTAAAGAAGGATAAAGTCCCAGGGCAATGTTCAATACAATAGCACTTACGGCTACAATGTAATACACCATCGGAACGGTTGGTTTGGCAGCTGTAGCATCTTTGGTATACATGGCCAAGATCAATTTGAAATAGTAACCCACACTGATGATAGAGTTGATGACACCTACAATTACTAAAAACAAGTAACCGGCTTTGATGGCATCGCTGAACAACATGAACTTGGCAAAGAATCCGGAGAAAATTGGAATTCCGGCCATAGACAGTAAAGATGCGGTTAAAACGGCCGCCAATAACGGCTGGGTTTTGCCTAAACCGTTGAAGTTAGCAGTTGATTCGTTACCGCTATCACGTGTTACCGCAATGATTACAGCGAATGAAGCAATGCCGGCCAAAGCATAAGCGGCTGTATAATACAACAAGGTTCCGGCAGCAGTGGTTAAACTTAAAATGGCCATCAACATAAAACCGGCGTGTGAAATACCCGAGAAGGCCAACATACGTTTTACATTGTCCTGGCGCAAGGCCATGATGTTTCCGATAGTCATAGACAAAATCGAAATCACAACAATCACCATTTCAAAAGTTGGAATTAACTCCGAACTCAAACCGCTCAGTAATTTGTAAAGCGTTGCCATAGCCACTACTTTGGCCAAAGTACTCATGGTAGCAGTAGTGATAGACGGAGAACCTTCATATACATCCGGAGCCCAAAAATGGAAAGGCGCTGCTGCAATTTTAAATAACATTCCGATAATCATCAATACCATTCCGATAGGAAACCAAACTGGAATACCGGCGCCGGAAGACAAGTCTTTGATTTCCGCTACATTGAAATAACCTGTAGCACCGTAAATCAAACAAATACCGAATAATATAATTCCTGAAGCAAACGAACCCAATAAGAAATACTTCATTCCGGCTTCGTTACTCTTAATGTCCAATCTTTTGCTGGCCGCTAAAACGTATAAGGAAATCGACAAGACTTCAATCCCCAAGAAGAACATCGCCAAATTGCTAAATGAAACCATGGCAACGGCTCCGGCCAAAAGGAATATTTTGATGGCAATAAAGTCGGATATCTTGGTTTGGTGTTCTTTGTAAAAATCACCACTTAGCGCAACTAAGAAAATGGTTAGTACAATAAACAAAGCGTTGAAAGCGTTCGAAAATTTGTCAACGGCAATCATGCTTGCATAGTTGGCATCGATGCTCGGATCGATAGCCCAAAGATTCAAAGAGATTCCTAAAATGGCAAGTAAACCTATGACAGTAACCGGAACCAGTAGTTTTCTTAAATTGAAGATTTCTGCCAACAGACAAAAAACACCTAATGATACTATTGTTATTAATACTTGCATTTTATTATTTATTAATTACGGCTAAAATTTCATTCAAACTCGGCGTTACCAAATCTACTATCGGTTTCGGATACAACCCGAAAAACAGTAAGAACGCTATAATCGCTACAAAAGTAATGGCTTCGTTAGTGGTAACTTCTGCAAATACTTTGGTGTTGGTTTCTCCCAACATTACGTTTTGGAACATCTTCAACATATAGTAAGCGCCTAAAATGATAGTAGTTCCGCCTAAAACAGCGTACCAAATATTCACTTGACTCAAACTATACAATACGGTAAACTCTCCCACGAAGTTAAACGTTCCCGGTAAAGCCACCGAGGCCAAAACCAAAATCATAAACATCGAAGTGAACTTTGGGGTTTGTGAACGAATCCCGCCTAAATCGGCTATGGTTCTGGTTTCATATCTTCTGAAAATTACTTCAGCAGCAAAGAACAAACCAACAATCACAAAACCGTGTGCAATCATTTGAGAAACCGCACCGCTTAATCCGTCAAGGGTTAAAGTATAACAACCGGCGGCGATTAAACCAACGTGTGCTAAAGACGAATAAGCCAATAGTTTTTTCAAATCTTTTTGGCGTAATGCTACAATCGAACCGTAAATCACACCGGCGATACTCAATCCGATTAAGATTGGCATATATGCTTTAGCGGCATTCGGCGCGATAGGCAATTGCCAACGGATAACGCTGTACAATCCCATTTTCAACATGATACCGGATAAAAGCATCGTTCCTACGGTTGGTGCTTTTTGGTATACTTTAGCCTGCCAAGTATGGAAAGGAATAATCGGAATTTTGATGGCATAGGCCAAGAAGAAAGCGAAGAAAATCCAGAACTCTTCTGTACCGGTTAATTCTAATTGGTACAAATCACCAATCAAGAAACTGCCGGCTTTAGAGTATAAATAAGTAAACGCAATCAACATAAATAATGAACCTCCCAAAGTGTAGATGAAGAATTTCACCACGGCTTTTTTGCGTTCTTCGGCATCACCGTTACCCCAAATTAAGGCGATGAAGTAAATCGGAATCAATGCCAATTCCCAGAAGATATAGTATAACAATCCGTCTACAGCCAAGAAAGTACCGGTCATGGCAAACGACATGAACAATACTAAGGCGTAGAAGTTTTTACTGTTATTGAGACTATTTCCAAAAGAAGAAAATACAATCAAAGGTGTCAAAGCAGTGGTCAATAAAACCATCGCCATCGATAAGCCATCGGCTTTGAACGCTAAGGCTATTTTCGGACTGCTCATCCATTCGCCTATATAACTGATATTGGCGCCTTGGCTCATTAAGTTCAACAAATACAATGACAATCCTAAAGCACCCAAACTGAATACTAAGGCCACTTTTGAAGCCAATTTATCTCCGGCAAAAAATGTTGCAATCGAACCAATCAGCAGTAATAATAATATAGTAGTTACATCCATTGTGTAATAATTATTGAGCGATAAATAAATAAGTGATGATGGCACAAATACCAAGTACAAAAACGAAAAGATACAATCCGATGTTTCCGTTGTGTAACTTCTTGCCTTGTGTTCCGATGCCGTTGGCTAAGGTTCCGAAACTGAAAACCACTTTACCTAAAGCCGGTTCCAATGTCGTACGGAAGAAATTAGCCAATCCGTTCAAAGGTTTTACAATCAAGAAAGTGTAAAATTCGTCCACATAATATTTGTTGTAAACTGTTTTGTTGAAGCCGCTGATATCAGCATCTTCTTTCGGTACAAAGCCACCTTTGATGTATTTGGCATTCGCCCAAATAATCCCAACGATAGCACCGGCTAAAGCAATTCCCATCAACATAAATTCTTGCGTGCCTAAATGATGTGCTTCGTGTTTGGCTGTTAAAATCGGTTCCAAGAAATGGTTCAACCACATACTGCCCGGCAAGTTAATCGCCCCACCAATAACGGCCAAAACGGCTAAGATTACCAATGGAATAGTGATTAAACTCGGACTTTCATGCAAGTGGTGTTTTTGCGCTGACGTACCTCTGAATTCTTTGAAGAACGTTAGGTACATCAATCGGAACATATAGAAAGCGGTCATGATTGAAGCAATCGAAGCCACTACCCATAATACTTTATTGTGTTCAAAAGCCACCATCAAGATTTCGTCTTTCGACCAGAATCCGGCAAACGGGAAAATACCCGCAATGGCTAAGGTGGAAATCATCATCGTCCAGAAAGTGATTGGCATCGCTTTGCGTAAACCACCCATTTTTCGCATGTCTTGTTCGCCGTGCAAGCCGTGAATGACCGAACCTGAACCTAAGAACAAACAAGCTTTAAAGAACGCGTGCGTGATTACGTGGAAAACCGCTACCGTATATGCGCCTAAGCCTAAAGCCAAGAACATCAATCCCAATTGGGAAACGGTAGAGTAGGCCAAAACCTTTTTGATATCATTTTGTAATAAACCAATGGAAGCCGCTACTAAAGCAGTCGCAGCACCAACAATGGCAATAATGTGTTGGATATCCGGCGTTAAATCGAATAAGAAATTCATACGCGTTACCATAAAGATACCGGCGGTAACCATGGTCGCGGCGTGAATTAATGCAGAAACCGGTGTTGGTCCGGCCATCGCATCGGGTAACCAAGTATATAAAGGTAATTGTGCTGATTTACCGGTCGCTCCGATGAATAAACATAAAGCGGCAATACAAAGCGTAATATAATCAGCAGTGTCTAATTTTAAATGAGAAAGCGTTGCTTTTAATTCCATGTAATCTAAGCTAGAGAACCAAGCACCAATAATGAACATCCCAATTAAGAAACCTAAATCTCCGATACGGTTCATAATGAAGGCTTTCTTTGCGGCATCGTTGTACGGTTGGTTTTTGTACCAGAAACCGATTAACAAATACGAACACAATCCAACGCCTTCCCAACCGATGAACATTACCAATAAATTGCTTCCTACTACCAACGTAATCATAAAGAAAACGAATAGGTTTAGGTAAGCAAAGAACTTGTGCATGTTCTCGTCATCGTGCATATAACTGATAGAGTAGAGGTGAATTAACGAACCGATTCCGGTTACGAATAATAACCATAGTAACGACAATTGGTCTAATAAAATACCGAAGTCTAATTTGAAGTTGCTTACTTGAATCCAATCGAATAATGAAATTTCGAACGGTTTTCCGTTTTGATTCAATTGGGCAAAAAAGCAAATACTCAATAAGAACGAAACCACTACAGTTAGTGTTCCGATAGCGCCGGATACATTGCGGCTTACTTTACTACCTAAGAAGATATTGAAAAGAAATCCAACAAATGGAGATAAAAGTAATACTAAAGCTAAATTTGTTTCCATTCCCGATTATCCTTTTAAATTCTTTAAATTATCAATATCGATTGAGCCTAAGTTTCTGAATACCGAAACTAAGATGGCCAAACCAACCGCTACTTCTGCTGCGGCAACCGCCATCGAGAAAAATACGAATACTTGTCCTTCGGCGTCTTGGTGGTACGTTGAAAAAGCTACAAACAATAAGTTCACCGCGTTCAACATGATTTCAATCGACATGAAAACGATGATGGCATTTCGGCGGTACAACACTCCAAAAACGCCGATACAGAAAAGCAGTACCGAAAGGAAGATGTAGTTTTCTATTCCTATTTGATTTAAAATATTGTTCATTATTTTTTCTCCGTTTTTTCTTTTTTAGACAATAAAACTACCCCAATCATCGCGGCCAACAATAAGATGGAAGCGAATTCGAATGGTACCATGTATTCGTTCAATAATATTTTCCCGAGGGTTTTAATCGATTGGAAATCTTCGCCAGAAGTATCGTATTCACCCATGATGGTTTTCGAATTGATAAAAATGGTCACCAAAACGATGCTCATCAAAATGAAAACGACTATAGCGCCAAGTCTGGTAATTCTTGGTTTGTGGACTTCGTTTTCCTTGTTCAAATTCATCAACATGATGGTAAACAGGAAGAGTACCATAATCGCTCCCGAGTACACTATAATATGAACAATCGCCAAGAACTGCGCGTTGAACAACAAATAATGTCCGGCAATAGAGAAGAAACAAAGCACGAGGTAAATCGCACTGTGAATAGGGTTTTTACTGTAAATGGTTAAAAACGCCGTGGCCAACGTAATGGCTGCTAAAAAGTAGAAGGTAATTAAGATAGGCGACATTAGTTAGCGTTTTTAAGTTGAGTATTTTTTATAGCCATTTCTAAAGGCATCACCAATTTGTCTTTTCCGAAAATAAAATCTTCACGGTCATATTGAGCCGGAACCAATTCTTTAGAAATGGTTAGGTAGATAGCGTCTTTCGGACAAGCTTCTTCACACAAACCGCAGAAAATACAACGCAACATATTGATTTCGTAGATTTCGGCATATTTTTCTTCGCGGTACAAATGCTCTTCGCCTTTTTTACGTTCGGCAGCCTTCATAGTGATGGCTTCGGCCGGGCAAGATAAAGCACACAATCCGCAAGCGGTGCAGTTTTCACGACCTTGTTCGTCGCGTTTCAACATGTGACGACCGCGGTAAACCGGACTAAAACTTCTTACTTGCTCCGGATAATGAATGGTCGCTTTTTTACGGAAAAAGTGTTTGATGGTAATGAGTAAGCCTTTGATAATGGCTACCAAATAAAGTCGCTCCAAGAACGTCATTTCCTTGTTGGAAACCTGTTTCTTTTTTCCGGAAAGCGATATACTTTGTATTGCTGTTGACATAGTTTCTTATTTAAAAGCTAAAATGCAAATTCCTGTTATTACAATGTTTACGATAGAAAGCGGAATCAATACTTTCCAACCCAAATTCATCAATTGATCGTATCGGAAACGCGGTATTGTCCAACGCACCCACATATAAAAGAAGATAAAGAAGCAGATTTTGATGAATAAAACACCAATTCCCAACAAGTTGGCGGTGTTTACCCCAACATTATCTATCATCCATTGCATGCCAGGATAGTTGTAACCACCAAAATACAAGATGGCCAAAATCGCTGAGGAAATAAACATATTAGCGTATTCGGCAAATAAATAGAATCCCATTTTCATGGAAGAATATTCGGTGTGGTAACCACCAATCAATTCCGATTCACACTCGGCTAAGTCGAAAGGTGTACGGTTGGTTTCAGCGAAAGCACAGATTAAGAAGATTAAGAATCCTACCGGTTGGTAGAATACATTCCAATTCATGCCGGCTTGTTGTTCGGAGATTTCTTTTAAGCTCAAAGTGCCGGTCATCATCAATAAAGCAATCATCGATAATCCCATGGCTACTTCATAAGAAACCATTTGCGAAGCGGCACGAACCGCTCCCATTAAGGAGAATTTATTGTTAGAAGCCCAACCTCCAATCATGATGCCGTAAACGCCCACAGAAACTACTCCGAAGATGTACAATAAAGCCACATCAATATCGGTAGCTTGTAATTGCACGGTTCTTCCGAAGACTTCCAATTGGTCGCCCCACGGAATTACAGCGCTGGTCATTAAGGCTGTACTCATGGCAATGGCAGGACCAACGAAGAATAAAAATTTATTAGGTGTATTGGGTTCGAATTCTTCTTTGGCGAACAATTTCATACCGTCGGCCAAAGGCTGTAACAAACCACCCCAACCCGCACGGTTTGGCCCTACACGGTCTTGCAAAAAAGCAGCTACTTTACGCTCTGCCCAAGTAGAATACATCGCCATAATCATGGTAATGGCAAATACGGTTACGATAACCACACTTTTTTCTATGATGAAAGCACTATCCATTATTTCTTAGTGTTTATTGGGTTACCATCTATTTTTTCGTTGTAATCGATTTCGGCCATACTGATTTTTTTACGGTCTTCTTCGCGACCCATCAATATGCCTTTTTCGGTTTCAATCACTACTTTTTCAGTAGTCTTGTATTTTTTGTTTTGGTTGATTACCGAATCTTTCTCAAATTGACGCGGTCCTTCAATTACCCAATCAGCAACCTCTTTTTTGTCGAAACGACAAGTATTACAGATAAAATCTTCTACTTCGTGGTATTCGTCTTTACGAGCGGTTACTCTTTGAATTTCGTTACCGAACATCCATAAAGTAGTTTTTCCGCAACAACCCGGAGTCGTACATTCTCTGTGGGCATTGAATGGTTTGTTAAACCAAACTCTCGATTTGAATCGGAATGTTTTATCGGTTAAAGCACCAACCGGACAAACATCAATCATGTTGCCGGAGAATTCATTGTCGATGGCTGCGGATACACAAGTCGAAATTTGAGAGTGATCACCGCGATTCAATACACCGTGAACACGTTTGTCGGTCAATTGGTCGGCTACTTCCACGCAACGTTGGCAAACGATGCAACGGTTCATGTGTAGTTGAATTTTATCTCCAATATCTTCCGGTTCAAATGTTCTTTTTTCTTCTACAAAACGTTGTTGTAGTTTTCCGTGTTCGAAACTTAGGTTTTGCAAATCACATTCGCCTGCCTGGTCACAAACCGGACAATCGAGCGGGTGATTGATCAAAAGGAATTCGGTTACGGCTTTGCGTGCTTCTTTTACGCGGTCAGACGACTTGCTAGCCACTTCCATACCATCTTGACAACCCGTTACGCAAGACGCAACAAGTTTCGGCATCGGACGCGGATCGGCTTCGCTACCTTTAGTAACGTCAACCAAGCAGCAACGGCATTTACCGCCGGTTCCTTTTAATTTAGAATAATAGCACATGGCCGGCGGAACAGATTCTCCACCAATCATACGAGCAGCTTGCAGGATGGTAGTTCCCGGTGCTACTTCAATTTCTTGACCGTCTATGGTTACTTTCATTGTGTGAAATTCTAGTCTTTATATTTCTTGTTTGGCCACTAAATGCTTCACCTTTTCAAAAGGTTCAGCTACAAAGTGATCTCTGTTTTTTACTTTTTCAGGGAAACGAATATGGTATTCAAACTCGTCTCTGAAGTGACGAATGGCAGCTGCCACCGGCCATGAAGCCGCATCACCTAAAGGACAAATGGTATTGCCTTCTATTTTAGATTGGATGCTCCATAACAATTCGATGTCTTCTTCGCGACCTTGACCGTTTTCGATACGCCACAATACTTTTTCCAACCAACCGGTTCCTTCTCTACATGGTGTACATTGTCCACAACTTTCATGGTGATAGAATCTGGAGAAATTCCACGTATTACGCACGATACAAGCTCTGTCGTCATACACGATAAATCCGCCCGAACCTAACATAGAACCCGTAGCAAAACCACCATCGGATAAACTTTCGTAAGTCATCAAACGGTCTTCGCCTGCGGCTGTTTTGTAGATTAAGTTAGCGGGTAAAATCGGCACCGATGAACCTCCGGGCACTAAAGCTTTCAATGGTCTGTCGGTTTGCATTCCGCCACAATATTCGTCGGAATTCATAAATTCGTATACCGATAATCCTAATTCGATTTCGTAAACGCCTTGGTTTTTGATGTTTCCGGAAGCCGAAATCAATTTGGTTCCGGTAGAACGTCCGATGCCAATTCCGGCATAATCAGCTCCCGAATTGTTGACAATCCAAGGCACAGCCGAAATCGTTTCCACGTTGT
Source organism: Bacteroidota bacterium (assembly GCA_041158485.1). Classification (GTDB taxonomy): domain Bacteria; phylum Bacteroidota; class Bacteroidia; order Flavobacteriales; family Flavobacteriaceae; genus Flavobacterium. The sequence goes on from JBEBBH010000002.1 coordinate 10,755, forward strand.
TTACTACCGTTGGATTTTGCCACAAACCTTGTACAGCAGGGAATGGTGGTTTCAAACGAGGATTGCCTCGATTCCCTTCCAAACTTTCAATCAAAGCGGTTTCTTCACCACAGATGTAAGCACCTCCACCGATTTGAACGTACAAGTCTAAATCGTAACCCGACCCTAATATATTTTTACCTAACCAACCGGCTGCTTTGGCCTCGGCTATGGCTCTTTCTAAAATTTTGTACACCCACATGTATTCACCGCGGATGTAGATGTAAGACAAGTTGGCTCCTAAAGCGTAACTCGATACAATCATTCCTTCGATTAATAGGTGCGGAATGTATTCCATCAAGAAACGGTCTTTGAATGTTCCCGGTTCTGATTCGTCGGCATTGCACACCAAATGGCGTGGTTTTCCCGATTTTTTATCGATGAAACTCCATTTCATTCCGGCAGGAAAACCCGCACCACCACGACCGCGCAATCCGGAAGTTTTCACTTCTTCCACTACGTCATCGGGCGTCATTTTTTTCAAGGCTTTTTCTACCGAAGCATAACCGCCTTCTCTGCGATACACTTCATAGGTTTTAATCCCCGGAACATTGATTTTGTCTAATAATATTTTTCTTCCCATGATATTATTTATCGTGTAAAGTGATTTTTCCGTCTTTGCAATCCTGAATCAATTGATCCACTTTTTCTTTGGTCAAATGCTCTTGGTAGAAATCGCCCAACTGCATCATTGGGGCATAGCCACAAGCGCCTAAACATTCTACGCCACGTACTTCAAACAAGCCGTCAGCGGTAGGTTCGCCTACTTTTACGCCTAATTTAGAGCAGGTGTAATCCATCAAGTCTTCTACACCATTTTGACAACAAGGTGAGGTTTGGCAAAACTCAAACATGTACTTTCCTATTGGTCTTTGATTGAACATAGTATAAAAAGTAACCACTTCGTATACTTCTATAGGTAGTATTTCTAAAATCTCTGCAACTTTATTTTGTAACTCGATGCTCAACCAGTTGTCGTGAGCGTCTTGTACTTCGTGTAAAACCGGCAACAAAGCAGATTTCTTTTTATCGGCAGGATAATGACTGATGAGTTCATTGATGCGAGCCATCAACGGTTCAGTAATGTTTATCTCTTGTTTGATGTGTGATCTTTCCATTTTTAATGTTAGATATTAAATTTTAGATATTAGATATTTCCAATCTGCATTCTAAAATCTGTATTCTGCAATCTTATTTCTTTAGGCGTCTAATTCGCCTGCAATTACATTTAAACTTGATAAAATAACGATAGCATCTGATAGCATGCCACCTTTAATCATATCAGTATAAGCTTGGTAATAGATATAACAAGGTCTTCTGAATTTTAAGCGGTACGGAGTACGACTTCCGTCGGAAATTAAATAGAAACCTAGTTCTCCGTTACCGCCTTCTACGGCATGGTAAATTTCGTCTACCGGAACCGGCACTTCACCCATCACAATTTTAAAGTGATAGATTAAGCTTTCCATATTAGTATATACATCTTCTTTCGGAGGTAAATAATAATCGGGAACGTCGGCATGAATTGGTCCTTCCGGTAATTTTGCCAAGGCTTGTTTGATGATGCTCAAACTTTCCCAAACTTCGGCATTACGAACACAAAAACGGTCGTAAGTATCACCTGATTTTCCAACCGGAATGTCAAATTCGAAATCTTCATAAGAAGAATATGGTGCGGCTTTACGAACGTCATAGTCAATTCCGGCTGCCCGTAAATTGGGACCGGTTAATCCGTATTGCATGGCTTTTTCGGCAGTGATCGGACCAACGTTAACGGTTCTGTCGATAAAAATTCTATTTCTTTCAAACAGGTTTTCGAATTCTTTCCAAGCTACCGGGAATTCTTCTAAGAAAGTATTTAATTTTTGGAAGGCTTCGTCAGACCATTCTCTTTCGAAACCGCCAATTCTTCCCATATTGGTGGTTAAACGAGCACCACAAATTTCTTCGTAGATTTCGTATATTTTTTCTCTGAATTGGAATACGTACAAGAAACCGGTATACGCTCCGGTATCAACACCCAAAATGGAGTTACAAATCAAGTGATCTGCGATACGCGCTAATTCCATTACAATCACTCTTAAATATTGTGCGCGTTTCGGCACTTCAATATTTAATAGTTTTTCCACAGTCATCCACCAAGCCATGTTATTGATAGGCGATGAACAATAGTTCATACGATCGGTCAATACATTGATTTGGTAGAACGGACGGTTTTCGGCAATTTTTTCAAAAGCTCGGTGGATGTAGCCAACGGTTGGTTCGGCATCGAGAATTCTTTCTCCGTCCATCAATAAGATGTTTTGGAAAATACCGTGTGTAGCCGGGTGCGTTGGTCCAAGGTTTAGTATAGAGAGTTCGCTTCCGTCTTCGTTGCGAGTCTGTTCGATGATTTTAGCATAACGATGCTCTGGTGATAGTAATAAATCGGACATTGAAAATGTTTATTGATTTAACAATTAGCGGGTGTTCTTCCGAAGAAGCGGTCGTCTTTGTCGGTTCTTCCGCTGTCTTCCATCGGGAATTCTTTTCGCATCGGATGCGACACCATTTCTTCCATGTTCAAAATGCGTTTGAGCTGCGGATGGCCTTTGAAGTTTATCCCGAAGAAATCCCAAGCTTCTCTTTCCATCCAGTTGGCGCACAAAAACAAATCGGTTACCGTATCTACTTCTGCCGGATCCGGCAAAAATGTTTTCACGCGGATTCGAACGTTTTCAATCCAATTGTGCAATTGGTACACTACAGCAAATTGGTGTTCGGCATCGTTGTCCGGGAAATGGATTCCGGTTAAGTCGGTTAAGAAGTGAAAATTTAAATCTTCTTGTTCTTTCAAAAAGCGAATCACTTCATGGATGGTACTTGGCGTAGCTTCGAAAGTGAAAATATCGCGTTTCATTTCAAAATTCAGCACATTGTTGCCGAAAGCTTGCGCCAATTTGTCTTGTATGTAAGCCGTTTCTAAAGCCATATTATAGGTTATAAGAAGCTAATAATTCTTTGTATTCCGGTGAATTTCTTCGGCGAACCGATTCGTTTTTCACCAATTCTTGTAGTTGCATTACACCGTCTACAATTTGCTCCGGTCTAGGTGGACAACCCGGCACGTAAACGTCAACCGGAATTACTTTGTCTATCCCTTGCAAAACAGAATAAGTATCGAAAACACCGCCTGATGAAGCACAAGCGCCAACGGCAATTACCCAGCGAGGTTCTGACATTTGTTCGTAAACTTGGCGTAAAATAGGTGCCATTTTTTTAGAAATCGTTCCCATTACCATCAACATATCGGCTTGACGCGGAGAGAAACTTACTCTTTCCGAACCAAAGCGCGCTAAGTCGTAGTGCGAAGCCATCGTTGCCATAAACTCAATACCGCAACAAGAGGTTGCAAACGGCAAAGGCCAAAGCGAATTGGCTCTGGCTAAACCTACAACATCATTCAGCTTAGTAGCGAAGAAACCTTCACCAACTACTCCTTCCGGCGGAGCAACCATATTTGTTTTATTTTCCATTTCAGATATAAGATATTAAATATCAAATATTATATTTAACAGACATTGATCCAAGATTTCAAAACATTTTAAATATTTGAAATCTAAAATTTAATATTAATTATTCCCACTCCAGTGCTTTCTTCTTAATGATGTAGAAGAAACCTACTAATAAAAGCGACATGAAGATGACCATTTTGATCATGCCTTCCATGCCTAAATCTTTGAAATTAATAGCCCAAGGATATAAGAAAATCACCTCAACATCAAAAAGAACGAAGAGGATGGCCACCAAGAAATATTTTACAGAGAAAGGTATCCTGGCGTTACCCACAGATTCGATACCACATTCGAAGTTTTTGTCTTTGCTTTTGGAGTGTCTTTTCGGGCCTAAAAAACTGGAGCCGATAATGGTTAACACCACGAATCCTACGGCTAAACCTGCTTGCATAAGGATTGGTAAATAATCTAATTGATTAGACTGCATAAGGCTAAAATTTAGGTGTATTTAAAATAGCCACAAATATACGTTGCAATATTGAATTCGCAAAAATGAATGGCTAAACGTTTGTTATTTATTTCTTTAAAAATGTTTATTTAAACTGATTTTAAATAAGAACGTAAAAGGCCAAAAAAAAGCGCTCCGAAATCCGGAGCGCTAAACCTAGGTAATCAAAAAATAATATATATTAGTCTTCGATAGCTACTACTTGAGCGGCTACTTTACCTTTTCTTCCTTCTTCTTCTTCGTAAGATACTTTGTCACCTTCGCTCAAACCTTCTGATTTGATTCCGGTAGCATGTACGAAAATGTCTTTTCCTGATTCATCATCAGTAATAAAACCGTAACCTTTTGATTCGTTAAAGAATTTTACTTTACCTGTGCGCATTTTGTAATAAAAAAAAATTAATAATGCTCAAAGATATACTTATTTGCGACATAGCCAACAAATTGTCTTAAAAAAAATAAAAAAATAGCAATAAATTAAAATTTTAATTGAGTGATTTTCAATGAAATATTTGAAATATTCTAAAAAGGCAAACAAAAAACGCCATCATTTGTAAATTTTTAAATGATGGCGCTCTGTTAAAATGAGAATATGATATTTATTCTGCCAGATTCAATTTGATGTGTAATTCTTGCAACTGTGCTTCATCAATAGTTGATGGTGCGTCAATCATCACATCGCGTCCGGAATTGTTTTTAGGGAAAGCGATAAAGTCGCGGATGGTTTCTTGTCCGCCCAAAATAGCTACCAATCGATCCAATCCAAAAGCCAAACCACCATGAGGCGGCGCGCCAAATTGGAACGCATTCATCAGGAATCCGAATTGGGCTTCAGCTTGCTCAGGTGTAAATCCTAGCAAACTGAACATTCTGCTTTGTAATGCTTTATCGTGTATACGAATCGAACCGCCACCGATTTCGTTGCCGTTCAACACCATATCGTAAGCGTTGGCTCGTACTTTGCCCGGTTCGGTTTCAATAAGATTCATATCTTCCGGCTTAGGCGAAGTAAACGGATGGTGCATAGCATGGTAACGACCGCTTTCTTCGTCCCACTCCAACAAAGGGAAATCCACTACCCAAAGTGGTGCAAATTCGTCCGGCTTACGCAAGCCTAAACGTGTGGCGACTTCCATACGCAAGGCTGAAAGTTGTGTTCTGGTTTTATGTGCGTTACCGGATAATACCAAGATAAGGTCACCGGCTTTGGCGTTGGTCGCTTCGGCCCATTTTTTCAAATCGTCTTGGTCGTAAAACTTATCTACCGAAGATTTGAACGTTCCGTCTTCTTCACATTTTACATATACCATTCCGGAAGCGCCTACTTGCGGACGTTTTACCCAATCAATCAAGGCGTCAATTTCTTTACGCGTGTAGGCAGCACAGCCCGGCGCAGCAATGCCGACTACCAATTCGGCCGAATTAAATACACCGAAATCTTTGTGTTGGGCTACAGCATTTAACTCTCCGAATTTCATTTCAAAACGAATATCCGGTTTGTCATTACCGTAAGTTTTCATGGCGTAATCGTAAGTCATTCGAGGGAATTGCGCTACGTCAACACCTTTTAATTCTTTTAATAAATGACGGGTTAAGCCTTCAAAAACATTTAAAATATCTTCTTGCTCTACAAAAGCCATTTCGCAATCGATTTGGGTGAATTCCGGCTGTCTGTCGGCACGCAAATCTTCATCGCGGAAACATTTTACAATTTGGAAATACTTGTCCATGCCACCAACCATCAACAATTGTTTGAAGGTTTGAGGTGATTGTGGTAAGGCGTAAAATTGGCCTTCATTCATTCGGCTCGGTACTACAAAATCACGCGCGCCTTCCGGAGTGGATTTGATCAAGTATGGCGTTTCAACTTCACAAAAATCTAGGTCGGATAAATACTTACGTACTTCCATGGCCACTTTGTGACGGAACAATAAGGAATTTTTGACCGGATTTCTTCTGATGTCCAAGTAG
>JBEBBH010000003.1:0-2971 GCA_041158485.1 Bacteroidota bacterium
ACCTCATCTTCAAAAACCAAATACGTAAAGAAACGGGTTTTGACTTTTATCTTCTTTGATTTAACGGGTAATTGGTCGACTTTCTTTTTTTGCAAAGCCGCACAACTATCGGAAAAAATACAGTTAGTGCAATTCGGATTTTTTGGAACGCATTGCAAAGCTCCGAATTCCATTATCGCCTGATTGAACAAATTGGCTTCGCCTGCAGGCAATAATTCGGCTGCCAATTGGGTGAACTCTTTTTTAGCACCCAACGACGCAATATCGGTTTCCACCTCAAAATAACGAGATAATACGCGGTATACATTGCCGTCAACCACAGGAACACTCTCATTATAAGCAAACGAAGCGATAGCGGCTGCGGTATATTCGCCTATCCCTTTCAGCTTTAACAATTCCGCATAGCTTTTAGGAAATTCACCATTATATTCGAAAGCCACTTGCTGAGCCGTTTTATGCAAATTTCTGGCCCTGGAATAATAGCCCAACCCTTGCCATAGTTTAAGCACTTGCTCTTCATCGGCTTTGGCCAAGTCAAATACGGTAGGAAATGCTTCAGTAAAACGCAAAAAATAAGGCAATCCTTGTGCTACACGGGTTTGTTGCAACATGATTTCGGAGAGCCAAATAAAGTAAGGATCAATCGTATTTCTCCAAGGCAAGTCACGTTTGTTTTGTAAATACCATTGGATTAGAGATTTAGAGAAATTCATAGCGGAATTTAGGTTTACAAAAATAAATCTTTATGTGATTAAATTTTAATAGATTATGCTTGAAATATTCTTTTTTTAATTCATATATTTGCAACCTCAAAAATTTACACATAATATTAAATACGAAAGAAAATGACGAAAGCAGATATCGTAGCGAAGATTTCAGAAAAATTAGGCCTTGAAAAAGGAGATGTACAAGCCACTGTTGAAGCGTTTATGGAAGAAGTAAAAACTTCATTAGAAACCGGCGACAACGTATATTTAAGAGGTTTTGGTAGCTTCATCATCAAAACAAGAGCTGAAAAAACAGGAAGAAACATTTCTAAAAATACTACTATCAAGATTCCTGCTCACAATATTCCGGCATTTAAACCTGCTAAAGTATTCGTAGAATCAGTAAAAACCAATACTGAAGTAGCAGTATAATAACTTATTTATTAATCACAAAAAACACAAGCTTATGCCAAGTGGTAAAAAAAGAAAAAGACATAAGGTAGCAACGCACAAACGCAAAAAAAGAGCGAGAGCTAACCGACACAAAAAGAAAAAGTAGTTCTAAACTACTTTTCTTTTTTTAAAAAACGTTCATTGAAATGGAATTTTAGATATCAAATTTCAAATATTAAATATAGTGCTGCGGCGTTAAATCTGATATTTAAAATCAAAAATCTAATATTATTCCCCCGGGTAACAACATTACCTGTTTAAAATGTTTAATCCATCCTTACAATTCAGTTATGAGTTATAAGTTATGAGTTATGAGTTGTAAAACTGTAAACTGTAAACTGTAAACTGTAAACTTAATGTCTGGATAAAAATTTACAACATGAATAAAGAACTAATCATCCGTAGTGGTGAGAATGCTGTAGATTTTGCCTTATTAAAAGATGGAAAACTAATTGAATTACACAAACAAGAAGACACCAGTAATTTTCAGGTTGGCGATATTTTTATCGCCAAAATCAGAAAACCTGTGGCCGGACTTAACGCGGCGTTTGTAAACGTAGGCTTCGAAAAAGATGCCTTTTTACATTACCACGATTTAGGACCGAACTTGGCTTCTTATTTGAAATTCATAAAACTTGTAAGCGCAGGTAAACTAAAAGATTTCTCCCTAAAAAACTTTCAGTTTGAAAAAGAGATTGATAAAAACGGCGCCATCTCAGACATACTGAGTGCCAATCAATCGGTATTAGTTCAAGTAGTCAAAGAACCTATCTCTACCAAAGGACCAAGAATCAGCACTGAGCTGTCTTTCGCCGGTCGTTTTGTGGTGTTAGTGCCTTTCTCCGATCGGGTTTCTATTTCTCAAAAAATAGAATCTAAAGAGGAAAAAGACCGACTCAAAAAACTGGTACAATCTATCAAACAAAAAGGTTTCGGGGTTATTGTGAGAACAGTAGCCGAAGGCAAAAGCATAGCCGAATTAGAAAAAGATTTGCAGAACTTAATGAATCGATGGACTGCAATGTGTAAAAAATTACCAACTGCTCATCATCCTTCCAAAATATTAGGAGAACTTAATAAAGCTTCTTCTATTTTGCGAGATGTATTCAACGATACTTTCACCAGTATCCAAGTGGATGATGCAGAGTTGTACCAAGAAACCAAGGACTATTTAGCCGAAATAGCCCCTGACAAACAAAAAATCGTTAAGCTTTACCAGTCGAAAGACTTGCCGTTGTTTGAGAAATACCATATCGAGCGACAAATCAAAACGTCCTTCGGGCGCACCGTATCGATGAGTAAAGGAGCCTATTTGATTATAGAACATACCGAAGCTTTACACGTTATCGACGTGAACAGCGGAAACCGTTCTAACAAAGCCTCTAACCAAGAAGATACTGCACTTGAAGTAAACATGATAGCCGCTGCCGAAATCGCCCGACAATTGCGTCTGCGCGATATGGGTGGTATTATCGTAGTGGATTTTATCGATATGCAAAATCCCGACAACCGTCAAGTATTATTCAACTTCCTCCGCGAGGAAATGAGCGACGACAAAGCCAAACACAAAATCTTACCGCCGAGTAAATTCGGATTAGTCCAAATCACTCGCCAACGCGTAAGACCAGAAGTCAATATCGAGACCCGAGAAGAAAATCCGAACAATTTGAGCGGCGATGTAGATGCGCCAATCCAAATTATCGACAAGATTAATTTCTCCCTCGAAAAGATTATCAAAGACCACAGCGGTATCAAGCTTAATGCCCATCCGTTCGTGGCCGCTTACCTTAAAAAAGGTTTTCCATCAATAC
>JBEBBH010000004.1:0-3489 GCA_041158485.1 Bacteroidota bacterium
GCGAACCGGTTAGGATGGAAAAACCGTTGGCGTTACCTTCAAAATCGACTAAATCCTGCCATTGTTTGGCCGTGAGTTGGTCTTTGTATTGTTGCCCTTTGCCAATCGAAAAATATTCTCCGATAGCTTTTTCACCCGAATGCCCGAATGGCGGATTCCCAATATCGTGTGCTAAGGCGGCGGCGGCGACTATCGCTCCGAAATCGTTCATGTGATAGCCGTGGACTTCTTTGAGATACGGATACTTTTCTATTATTTTTTTGCCGACTAGTCTTCCTATGGAACGACCTACGACGGAAACTTCCAAACTGTGTGTCAAACGCGTGTGGACGAAATCGGTTTTCGACAAAGGAATAACTTGGGTTTTGTCTTGCAAACTGCGAAAGGCTGAGGAAAAAATAATACGATCGTAGTCGACTTCAAAGCCCAGACGCGTGTCGTCTTGTTCGATGCGCAAACGTTTACCGGTATCGCCTTGGCGTTTGAGAGATAGCAATTGTTCCCAGGTCATAAATATTAAATTTTAGATTGTAAATATAAGCCCTTCGACTGCGCTCAGGGTGACAATATAGTTGTAACCAAAAATACGTTTTAATTTAGACTTTTCTTCATACAAACGCTGTTTTCCACGCCTATGTATTGTCCGAAATTCTCCGTGATTTGGTAGCCGATTTTTTGGTATAAACCAATAGCGTCTTTTTGCAGGTGACCTGTTTCGAGGATGGCCATAGTATAGCCTTCTTCTTTGGCCCAATGCTCCAATTCGGTTATAATGGCTTTGGCGATGCCTTGTCCGCGGTATTCCGGACGTGTGTACATGCGTTTGATTTCGGCGGTTTGAGAATCGTATTCTTTGTAAGCTCCGATGCCAACCGGAAATTCATTTTCATAAACAATCAGCGCATTTTTGAGCAAACTGGTCTTATTGAATTGGGCGTAGAACTCGTGATCTTCTCCATCTAAAATGCGCAAATAAGCATCTAATTCGGCTACTAACTGTCCGAAGTCGGGATTGTCTGAAGTAGTTCGAATCAGTTTCATGATTAGTTTTCAGGATTTTCTCCAATTTCATTAAACGAATGGAACAACTCTTTGCTGATTCGCAAATCTTCTTTGTTGACCACATAAGTTTTCGACAAACTGTCGTGCCAACCTATGCAAGGCGTTCCGAAAAAGGAGAAGACTTCAAACGGAATCATGCGGCACAAACTGCGAATTAAGATAGCATTGGCTGATGGTTTTTCACCGTATACATCAACTACAACTGTCTTGGTGAATAGTTTACCGATAGTAGTTCCGAAAAAAATTTCGAATACGTTGTAATAGATTAGTAACACTATTAAACCAAAAGTGATTTCTTGTAACTGAGTGATGTTTTGAAAAAAGATCAGTATTTCTTCATTTCCGGTTAAAACACCTATCGTTCCGGCTACTATTCCTATAAGAAATGTTAGTGCTATTCGGGCGATGTAATCGATAACTACGTTTACAAAACGTTGGCGGTTGGACGCGATAATTTCATCCGGAATGATATATTCTCGTGGGCTCATGCGTTATTCTTTTTCGTTGGCCAGAAAGAAATGGCGGGATTTCTTCGGGTATTGGTTGTAACTTTTATCGCTGGGGTTGGCGATGACGGATTTGATGTTGATTTCGTCTCCGACTTTAAAATTGGCTTCGGTGTATTGGTAATCCAATAAATATTCGCCGCAGAAATAATTCCCGTTTTCGTCTTTTTCGATGATGCCGGTGTAGACACCTTTTTTTTGTTTTGACATGGTTTTTACCGATATTAAGTCCCTAACGGGATTGGTTCTAGCCCCGATTACTTCACTAAATTAATACATTTCATTGGTGTTCAGTGAATGCTTTGCATTTGTAGCAAGTATCCTTTTTTGACAACCCAGCATCTCGACTGCGCTCGATGTGACAAAAAAGATACTGCGGAAAGCGGGAAATAGCTCCTAAAATTAAGCAAAAAACAGCCATCTGACGACAGCTGTTTTCTTTATTCTATATTCTTTTTCTATTTTCTAATTACGATCCGCACATTTCGCAATCGTCACCACCGTTTCCGGCGGCAGCGCGCGCGCGTTCTACCATAGCAGCAAAATCTTCGGCGGTCATTTCTCCGTTTTCGGTTGGCGCTACTACTTCTACAGCTACCGGTTCGGCAGTTGGTTCGGCTTTTTTATCGTTGTTCAAGGTGAACTTGATAGCGTCTACTGCGGCTTTGGTTCTGAGGTAGTACATACCGGTTTTTAAGCCGCTCTTCCAAGCGTAGAAGTGCATCGAAGTCAGTTTCGCATAGTTGGCGTCTTGCATGAACAAGTTCAACGATTGCGACTGGTCGATAAAATACCCTCTGTGCCTTGACATATCGATAATGTCTTTCATCGACATTTCCCAAACGGTTTTGTAGAGCTCTTTTAAATCGGCCGGAATTCTTTCTATGTTTTGTACCGATCCGTTGTGGCGCATGATTTCTTGTTTCAATTCTTCGTTCCACAAACCGCGTTTTACCAAGTCTTCCAACAAGTGTTTGTTGACTACAATAAACTCGCCCGACAATACGCGACGCGTGTAAATGTTAGACGTGTATGGTTCGAAAGCTTCGTTGTTTCCAAGGATTTGCGAAGTTGAAGCGGTTGGCATCGGCGCCATCAACAAAGAGTTTCTTACCCCGTGTTTTACTACTTCTTTGCGCAAGCTTGCCCAATCCCAACGTCCGGACAATTCTTCGTCTTTGATATTCCAAAGGTTGTGTTGGAACAAACCTTCTGAAATTGGCGAACCTTTAAAGCTTGAATATGGTCCTTCTTCTTTAGCCATTTCCATAGACGCCGTTACGGCAGCAAAGTACATGGTTTCGAAGATGTCTTGGTTGAGTTGTTTGGCTTCGTCGCTGGTGAACGGCATACGCAACAAGATAAAGGCATCGGCCAAACCTTGCACGCCCAATCCAACCGGACGGTGACGCATATTAGAGTTTTCGGCTTCTTTTACCGGATAGTAATTTCTGTCGATTACTTTATTTAAGTTGCGGGTTACGCGTTTGGTTACGTTGTATAGCAATTCGTGGTTGAATTGGCCGTTTTCCACAAACATCGGCAAAGAAATGGAAGCCAAGTTACATACGGCAATTTCGTCTTCGGAAGTGTACTCCATGATTTCAGTACACAAGTTAGACGAGCGAATGGTTCCCAAATTTTTTTGGTTCGATTTGCGGTTTGCGGCATCTTTGTACAACATGTAAGGCGTTCCGGTTTCGATTTGCGACTCGAGGATTTTCTCCCAAAGTTCACGCGCTTTTACTGTTTTTCTGCCTTTGCCTTGTGCTTCGTAAGACGTGTACAACGCTTCAAATTCGTCGCCGTAAACATCGTATAAGCCCGGACATTCGTTCGGACACATTAACGTCCAATGTGCATCTTCTTCTACGCGTTTCATGAACAAATCTGAAGTCCACATCGCGAAAAATAAGTCACG
>JBEBBH010000005.1:0-3657 GCA_041158485.1 Bacteroidota bacterium
CATCAAAGCAGCTTCGCTGTCTTCAATTTTTAATAAGCCGGCCGGATTCCAATAACCCGAATTGACATCGCCGGTATAACCAGTCACGGCATTCGACATACCCAAGGCTGCTGCATCTACACCAATATTCATGAACTCGTTGGAATATTTTCTAACGGCTTGACCATGAGCGGTCAGGCTGATGAATAACAACAGTATAGCAATTGTTTTTTTCAAGGCAATTTTTCTTTTTACAAATATCACATAAAAATCTTGAATATAAAACGCAGAAGTCTGCAACTTATTGTATTAAATTTGCAATTCTAAAAATTAACAAGCGCACTACATGAACCTTAAAGCTCAGATTCCCAACTTCTTTACGATGCTTAATTTATTGTGTGGTTGCGTGGCTTTGGTGTTTGTTGCCGATTTCGGATATCATTGGGCTTTTGGCTTTGTTTGTTTGGGGATTTTCTTCGATTTTTTTGACGGTTTTTTTGCGCGTAAGTTCAATGTAGCCGGACCTTTAGGGGTACAGTTGGATTCTTTAGCCGATATGATAACCAGCGGTGTTGTGCCTGGTTTTGTGATGTACAAGATGTTAGCTGATGCCGAAGTCAATTCAAGATTCAATGCCAATCTGAACACTGTCGAGTCTTTACAGAACGAGATTTATTTTTTGCCTTTCTTAGGATTCCTAATTACAGTTGGTGCTTGTTACCGTTTGGCTAAATTTAATATTGATACACGTCAATCGGATTCTTTTATTGGTTTACCCACTCCGGCTAATGCGCTTTTTATAGTGAGTTTACCGCTGTTGTGGAATCCGGATGTTTGCCCGTATCAGGTTATAGATGTATTAACCAATACTTGGTTTTTATTAGCGGTTACAGCCGTTAGTGCCTATGTGATGAACGCCGAAATCCCGCTATTTTCCTTGAAGATTAAGAATTTCAGTGTGGCCAAGTACAAATTACAGTTGTTCTTTTTGTGTTTGTCGGTTTTGATGTTGATTTTTCTAAAGATATTGGCAGTACCGTTGATTATACTAGTCTATGTTTTGCTTTCGGTTTTCAATAATATGACCAATAAAAAAGCTTCCAATTAGGAAGCTTTTTTATTGACTGAGCAAAATAGATAAGATTACCAACCCGAAAAAGAGTAACATCCCAACAAAAAAAAGATAAGACTTTTTATGAGCAAAGTTAAGTGTTGCGCCATAGTTTGGATTGGGTTTGTCAACCAATAAGCGGTCATCTTCTTTGTTATAGTAAAATAGGCCCCATTTCCAATATTTCGGATTGGTGCGCCATGCTTCTAAAGTTTCCTGACTCGGATTTTTCACGAGAACAAATTTTGAAATTAAAAATGCAATTTCTTTTTGCGCAACTCGAAGTTTTGTCCGAGATACACTTTACGTACCATTTCGTCTTCGGCCAATTCTTCAGGAACTCCGGCTTTTAAGATACCGCCTTCAAACATCAAATACGTTTTATCGGTAATGGCCAAGGTTTCTTGTACGTTGTGATCGGTAATTAAGATGCCGATGTTTTTATTTTTGAGTTGGGCTACAATACGTTGAATGTCTTCTACAGCCACCGGGTCAACTCCGGCAAAAGGCTCATCAAGTAAGATAAACTTCGGGTCGGTTGCTAAAGCGCGCGCAATTTCAGTACGCCTTCTTTCTCCTCCGGATAGCAAGTCGCCACGATTGGTTCGAATGTGCTCCAAACTGAATTCGGCAATCAGACTTTCCATTTTGGCAATTTGTTCTTCTTTCGAGAGTTTGGTCAATTGCAAAACGCTGAGGATATTGTCTTCTATACTCAACTTTCTGAATACAGAAGCCTCTTGTGCCAAATAGCCAATACCATGTTGGGCGCGTTTGTACATCGGGAAATCGGTGATGTTCATGTCGTCCAGATAAATATTCCCCGAATTGGGTTTGACCAAACCAACAATCATGTAAAAGGAAGTTGTTTTTCCGGCGCCGTTCGGACCCAAAAGCCCTACAATTTCTCCCTGATTTACTTCTACGGAGATGCCTTTTACCACGCTTCTGCCTTTGTAGGTTTTGACTAAATTTTCAGCTCTTAATTTCATTTATTTTGAGTGCCTGAGCGGCTAAGTTACTGAGTGACTAAGTTTTTATAATTGCAAATAAACAAAATCCATTTGCTTAATTTTTGGTTTTAACGCTAATTTTGGAAAACTCCCAAATAGAATCTCCCTACTGATTAGTTTCTTCTAAGGCTTCCCAAAACTCGTAAGCTCTTCTCAAATGAGGGATTACGATAGTGCCGCCTACTAAAGTGGCTATGCCCATGGCTTCCATCATTTCTTCTTTGGAAACACCTTCTTTGTAGCTGGTTTCCAAATGGTATTTGATACAATCATCGCAACGCAATACCGCTGATGCAACTAGACCGAGCAATTCTTTGGTTTTTACATCTAAAGCACCTTCAGCGTATGCATTGGTGTCTAAATTAAAAATACGCTTTACAATTTTGTTGTTATCTGCCAATAACTTTTCGTTCATTTTAGAACGATAATCGTTAAATTCTTTTACTAAATCACTCATTTTCTTTTTCTTTTTCTTTTTTCGTGACAAATGCGGATATCAATATACTGGCTTCGTATAAAATCAATATCGGAATGGAAACAATAACCTGACTCGGAATATCCGGTGGTGTAACTATGGCGGCCACAATTAAAATAATTACAATGGCTGCTCTACGGTATTTTCTCAGGAAGGCCGGGGTAACTAACCCTAACTTGGTTAAGAAATACACAAAAATCGGCAATTCAAATACCAATCCACTAACAATTAACGAGGTTTTAATCATGCTGATGTAAGAGTCAACCGTGAACTGATTCACCACGGTCGGACTCACATTAAAAGTCGCAAAGAAGTTGATGGTTAACGGAACTATGATGAAATAGCCGAATAGTACTCCGATGAAAAATAGAAGCGATGAAATCACTATAAATAAACCGGCTTTTTTACGTTCATTTTCGTACAAGGCCGGACGGATGAATTTCCAAATTTCCCATAAAATATAAGGGAAGCCTAAAATAAATCCGGTTGTAATAAGTATCCAAAGATAGATGGAAAATTGTCCGCCTACTTCGGTGTTTTGGATGATAAAGGAGAATTCGGTGGCACAAGCGTACGTATCATCTACACCAAAAAATCGGGTGACTTTACAGAAAAACTCATAAGTCACAAAATTAGGATCTTTCGGTCCGAATATAATCTCATTGAAGATGAAATCATCAATAAAATAAGAAGCACAAGCGATGGTAATGATTACAATGGTACTTCTGACCAACATCCATCGGAATTCCTCTAGATGGTCGAGGAATGACATTTCTTTAAGCTCTTTTTTCGCCATTATACAATGCCTTCTTTTAAAATATCGTGTAAATGAATCACACCTTTGTATTCGTCTTGGTCAATAACCACTAGTTGCGTAATGGAAAAATCCTCTAAAATATTCAAAGCATCGCTCACCAAATCGGTCGACTTGATTCTTTTCGGGTTTACTGTCATAATATCTTTAGCGGTCAAGCCCGTAATGGTTTCGGTTTTATTAAGCATTCTTCGAATGTCACCATCGGTAATGATTCCGATTACTTTGTCATTTTCTACCACAGCGGTTACTCCCAAACGTTTTT
>JBEBBH010000006.1:0-3929 GCA_041158485.1 Bacteroidota bacterium
GTTTTCCATAAGACTATTTGTAAATTTTAAACAAATGGAATGGCAAGGCCGGATGCAATTCCACGAAATTCCATTCTTTATCCCAATGATAGCTGTTGCCGGTAATCAAATCGACCACTTTTACTGATTGTCCGGCGTGAATCCCCAACGAAGCCAGCGGCAATTGCACCCAGGCTTGTTTAGCGTAATAAGGATCAAGGTTGCAAATCATTAGCGTTTCATCTTGCTTGGCATCGTCAAATTTGTAATAAGCTAAAATTTGGTCGTTATCAGTAGCACAAAATTGGATGTTGTTAGTTTGTTGCAATGACGGTTGTTCCTTTCGGATTTTATTGATTTTGGTGATGATGGCAATCAATTTATTTTGAATGCTCCAATCCCAATGGTAAAACTCGTATTTCTCAGAGTTGAAATATTCCTCTTTGCCCGGCATGGCTTCCGATACCATGTATTCATACACCGGTCCGTAAATCCCAACACTGGAACTCAAGGTAGCCGCTAAGAAATATTTGTGCAAATAAATGCTTTCGTTCCCGCTTTGGAGTGCGTACGGAAGAATGTCGGGTGTATTTGGCCAGAAATTCGGTCGATAAAAATCGGCTTGCTCGGTCTTGGTTAACTCTTCCACATATTCGATGAGTTCCGCTTTGGTATTACGCCAAGTGAAGTACGTATACGATTGTGAGAAACCTTGTTTGGCCAATTCGTGCATGATTTTCGGACGCGTAAAGGCTTCGGCTAAGAAGAGTACATCCGGATATTTCTTTTTGACTTCGGCGATGAGCCAGCCCCAAAAATAAAAGGGTTTGGTGTGCGGATTATCTACACGGAAGACACGAATATCACATTCTTCCACCCAAAACAGAGCAACGTCGAGCAATTCTTTCCACAGGTTTTTCCAATCGCCGGTTTCAAAGTAAATCGGCATAATATCTTGGTACTTCTTAGGCGGATTTTCGGCATATTGCACCGTTCCGTCCGGACGCCATTTGAACCATTGCGGAAACTCTTTGCCATACGGATGATCGGGCGCAGCTTGCAAAGCGTAATCCATGGCGACTTCAATCCCCAAACTTTTAGCTGTTTTGACTAACGATTTAAAATCGTCTATCGTTCCTAACTCGGGATGTGTCGATTTGTGTCCGCCATATTGGGAACCGATGCCCCAAGGTGAGCCTACATCGCCCGGTTCGGCGGTAGTTGCATTGTTTTTTCCTTTGCGATTAACTTCACCAATCGGATGAATCGGCGGAAAATATAAGGTGTCAAAACCCATAGCGGCGACTCTCGGCAACAGCTTTTCACAATCTTTAAACGTACCGTGTTTTCCTTTTTCGGGCGAAGACGAACGCGGAAAGAATTCGTACCAAGTGCTGAACAACGCTTTTGGTCGATCGACATACACTTGTAGTTCGTGTGAGGTATTGGCTAAGGTTCGAGTTGGATAGGCCTCGAAAATATGATGTAAATCTTTGGATAATGCGATTTGAATTGCCTTATCGTATTGCTTTTCGTCTTGAAAAGTTTTGATGGCTTCGTTCAGGTATTTTTTTTCGGAAGCAGTTACTTGATTTAAAATAGCTTCACAATATTCGGCACCTTCCAGCAATTCCGATTTGACATATTGATTGTCTTGTATTTTACGCTCGGTACCGTGTTGCCAATTGAGCGCATAATCAACCCAAGACTCTACGAAATAAGAAAAGTGACCTTGTTTGTCGACAGTAAATTCGGCTTGCCATTCATCATTCCCCAATTCGGCCATACGGACTTCCTGCCATTTTTTAGCCGATTCGTGTTTGAACTTGACACAAGCGGCAATCACATCGTGACCATCGGCAAAAACATTGGCTTTAACGACAACCGATTGACCAACAATTCGCTTGATATAAAAAGCACCGCCATCGAGCTGTGGTGTAACATTTTCAATAATTATCCGAGTTTGATTTTGCATTTTGACGTATATTTATGATGTTGAAATTTAACAAAATTTAAGTTAAGTTTTCAAGCACCAAAAAAATTATTGAAATGACAAAAAAGGCCCAAAAATCTACTCAATCATTGCAAATTCCGAAGTCAATTTTGTTTACTGCTACAATATTAGAGAGAATTTCTCCAAAATTAACCACTCTTTTTGCAGCCAGACTTTTTACCACTCCTATTAAATACAAAATTCCGAAGCGCGAATGGCAGATGGAAGAGCAAAGTCGGAAATCCAAGCTATACATCCCGAAAATTCAAAAGAAAATTCAAGTCTACCACTATGGAGACAGTGCTAAAAAAGTGCTGCTCGTTCACGGTTGGTCAGGACGCGGAACCCAATTGGTAAAAATTGCTGAGGCATTACTAACAATGGGCTACCAAACGGTGAGTTTTGATGCGCCGGCTCACGGCAAATCGGAAGGAAAAACGACTATTATGACCGAGTTTATTGCTTCGATTTTAGAATTGGAAAAACAATTCGGCCCTTTTGAGTTTGCTATAGGTCACTCCTTGGGAGGTATGTCGATTTTAAATGCCATGAAGCAAAACCTTCAAGTGAAAAAAGCAGTGATTATTGGTAGCGGCGATATTATTCAGGATATCTTAGAAGATTTTGTCAAGAAATTAAAATTACCTATTGAATATGCTTCGTTGTTGAAAACTCATTTCGAAAAAAAATTCGGAGAACCAATGGAGCATTATTCTGCACATTTTGCAGCCCAAGAAGTTAAAGTTCCTGTATTGGTCATACACGATCTAAATGATGCTGATGTTTCCGTCAAAGCGGCTCACAACATCCATAAACATTTGGAAAAAAGTGAACTCATGATTACAGAACATTTAGGACATCGCAAAATTTTAGGAAATGAAGCCGTAATCCATAACATCACCTCCTTTTTAAATACTTAGAAGATGAATTTATTTGATTCGAATAATTGGGACGCAAAACTACAACCGGTCATTGATTTGTATCGAGGTAAAAAACACCCTTTGGCATATGAAAACTTATACCAATTATTGGTAATGGTTGTGCTTTCTGCTCAAGACTCTGATGCCAACATCAACAAAATTGCTCCTCCCTTATTTGAAAAATATCCTAGTTTAGAACAGCTAGCCACTGCTACGTTAGAATCTTTGTATCCGTTGGTAAGTAAAGTCAGAAACTTTAATACGAAATCCAGTTGGTTAATTGAAATAGCCCAAACCTTAAAAAACGAGGACAATATCCCGATAACATTATCGGAACTAACTGCTTTAAAAGGAATTGGCAGAAAATCGGCTAATGTGATTATGCGAGAGATGAATGTCCCGGCTGAAGGCATTATAGCGGATTTACATGTGATTAGAGTTGCGCCAAGAGTTGGTCTAATTCAGGAAGCAAAAGACGGGAATAAAGTTGAAAAACAACTCATAGAAGTATTGCCTAAAAATATCTGGGGGGAAATCGGCATGGCGCTATCCTTTTTAGGAAGAGAAACTTGTAGACCAACTAATCCAAAGTGTAGTAATTGCCCAATTCAAAACGATTGTCAATATCCGTTAAAAACGATATAGACATTATGGCGTGTCCTTTCAGGTCGGGCTATCCGCTAACACGAGCGTAGCGACTGCCGAAGGAATCTTTTGATGGTTAAGTAAACCTCCTTTATATAACACTCTTCATTAAACCATCAAAAGGATATCGCTCCTATCCCTCACGCGAAGTATTGCTTTTACAACAAACCTTTATCTATGTGGTGATATTATTAGTTTTGATATTAAGATGATGACTGCCGGTAGAGAAGGCACGCGCTAACTTCAGTTCGCCTATAAGTAGTATAAAACAAAAAAAAACATCCGTTAGGATAGGGTTTACTTCGTCAGTTCGCTACGCTCGGGTCTAAAAAAAGGCGACGACACGAGTCTGCGACTGCGCCGCACCTTTGATATTAAGAGGAGGAAGCCCG
>JBEBBH010000007.1:0-9407 GCA_041158485.1 Bacteroidota bacterium
ATGTAGACGCTGTTAATTACACCGATATTCCGCTTTGGGCGTTTGGTTTGTTGACATTCTTAGCCATCGGAATTCCTTTGTTCTTCTTCTTAATGTTAGGTTTAAAATTGTTGGTTGCCAATATGAAATCGTTAGGTGCTGCCGTAAAATACAGCTTGTTAGCCATCTGGATTTTCTCTGTTGGTGCTTTAGTGGTAATCGGTATCCAACAATCAACCGAATCGGCTTTTGAAGGTAAAATCGTAACCAAAGAAACCATCAACATTCAACCAACAGATACACTAAAAATCAAGTTTGTGAGTAATGATTTTTTCTCCAAAAATGTATACGAACACGAGGACTTTGTTTTCACGCAAGATTCAGCTAAGAATGAAGTGATTTATTCGAATAAAATCAGTTTTGAAATCAAAAGCACCGACAAAGCGCAACCGTACTTGCAAATTGAAAAGTTAGCCGATGGCAAGTCGTTTGACGAAGCTAATAAAAGAGCAGAAAAAATCAAATACGGATTCAAAGTAGTAGGCAACCAATTACTGTTAGACAACTTCTTGCTTACCGAAATGGCCAGCAAATATCGTAACCAAAACGTAGAATTGTACTTGTATTTACCTAAAGGAACATTGTTTGTAGCCGATGAAACTGTACAGCATTTTGACGAGTCGGACAACGATTTCTTCAACTTACACCACAGTTCGGGAAAATACACCTATAAGGTAGAAGAAAGCAAAGTGAAATGTTTGGATTGTCCGGCTGATGAAAATGAATACAACGATGTGGAAACCGAAGACA
Source organism: Bacteroidota bacterium (assembly GCA_041158485.1). Taxonomy (GTDB): domain Bacteria; phylum Bacteroidota; class Bacteroidia; order Flavobacteriales; family Flavobacteriaceae; genus Flavobacterium. The sequence continues at coordinate 790 of JBEBBH010000007.1, forward strand.
TCAGCATCGAAGAAAATGACACCATGAAAACCGTAACAGTAAAAGTAAACGGTAAAGAAGTCATCAACACCAAATCGGGTAAAAAAGGGAAATTGACCATCGGAAGCGACGGCGTAATCATTAAATCAGAGTAATCATGACAAAAATTGTAATTCTTTTTTCAAAGATAGTAGCCGCAACTCTAGTGGCCTTGTCGTTAACCTCATGCAATGGCAATTTCAATTTAGGCAATAGTGTCAAAGGCAGCGGAAATGTCATCACCGAAAAACGCAATGCGAGTGATTTCAATAAAATAACAGTAGCTAACGGTCTCGATTGCGAAGTGATACAAGCGGACAACTTTGAAGTAACTGTTGAAGCCGATGACAACCTAATCAACGGCATCAAAACCAAAGTAGAAAACAACACCTTGATAATCTATTCGGAATACAATAATTACATTAACGTAACAGCCAAAAAAGTTACCGTGCGATTGCCAAAAGTGCTGAGTTTAGAAACCACCAGCGGCGCAACTCTACAATCCGGAAGCTTGTTAACCGGTGAAGACATCAAACTCAAATCCAGTAGCGGTAGTTCTATGGAAGTCGAAGTCGAATCGGATAAAGTTACTTTAGAAACCAGTAGCGGCAGCGAACAACAAATTAGCGGTAAAGCCTTAAAACTGTACACTGCTTCTTCCAGCGGAAGTCATATCGATGCCGATGAATTACTGGCCAACGAAGTGTATGCTCAATCCTCCAGCGGTAGTTCGACCTCGGTAAATGCCATAGTGTTATTAGACGGAAAAGCCTCCAGCGGCAGCTCCATCAGCTATAGCAAATCGCCTAAAGAAATTCGAGTAGAAGAAAGTTCCGGCGGTAGTGTTTCGAAAGAATAAGTTAATAAAACATCTCAATACTCATTGGGATGTTTTTTTTTCTATTTTTGACATCAAGGTCATGGTACCCAATTGATGTAACAACCAAACAGCCACAGTCATGAAAAAACAACTACTAATCACTTGTCTTTTAGTAACCATTCTTGCTTTCGGGCAAAAAAAAGAAAAAGTAAAAGGGTCGAAAATTGTCAAATCGGAACTCAAAACCATCGACAATTTTGAGAGCATCGAACTCGAAGACAACATCGAAGTATTTCTGGTGAAAGGAAACGACTGTGCTTTAGAAATTGAAGCTGATGACAACCTGATTCCGTTTATCGAATACAAAATTAACGGCAGCAACCTGAGAATTTCAACAGCTAAAGACATCTCAAGCTTTAAAAAATTGAGTGTTCGCATTACGTATACCGACAAACTCAACATGGTTATCGCCAAAGATGAAACCAACGTTACAGCCTTGTCTGATGTAGTTTTAGACAATGTTACCTTCAAGAGTTACGATTACGCCAAGTTGTTTCTCAATGCCAACACCAAAAGTTTCACCTTAATGGCCAACGACAAATCGAAAGTCGAACTCAATTTAAAATCGACTAAAACGGCTATCGACCTAAGTAAAAGTGCTTATGTAAAAGCTTTGATTTCATCCGCTGAAATGAAATTCGATTTGTACCAAAAATCGGCCGCCGAAGTCGAAGGCGATATCATAGACCTTAAATTACGATTGGACAACAACACCGATTTTATCGGCAAAAAATTAACGGCCAAAAACGCTTTGTTGGAAACGAGTGGGTATTCTAAAACCAGTATCAATGTGAGTAATATTGTCACCATCGATGCCTCGGGCGACAGCGAAATTGAACTCTACGGCGAACCCATCAAAATCGAAATGAAACGTTTTGCAGACAGTGCCGAACTGTATAAAAAACCAAGCAAATAAAAAAATCCCGTCTTTACTAGAGACGGGATTTTTTTATTAAATAATTTGATTTAGTCTAAAGCAGCCAAATATCTTTCGGCATCCAAAGCAGCCATACAACCGGTTCCCGCAGCTGTAATCGCTTGACGGTACACATGATCGGCAGCATCACCGGCAACAAATACACCGGCAATATTGGTTTTAGAACTGCCGGGTACATTCACCACATAACCGGTTTCGTCTAAAGTAATGTAATCGGCAAATATGTCGGTATTCGGTTTGTGACCAATAGCCACAAAGAATCCGGTGGCCGGAATCGTAATGGTTTCTCCGGTCGTTTTGTTCAAGGCTTTGATTTCGGTCACCACTTGTCCATCACCAACCACCTCAACCGTATCGTGGTTCATTAAAATGTCGATATTCTCAGTTTTTCGAACACGCTCTTCCATAATTTTGGAAGCTCTGAATTTCTCACTTCGCACCAACATGGTTACTTTTTTACACAATTTGGAAAGGTAATGTGCTTCTTCACAAGCCGAATCTCCTGCACCTACTATCACCACTTCCTGGTTACGGTAGAAAAATCCGTCGCAAACCGCACAAGCCGAAACACCACCGCCCATTTGCAAATAGTGTTGCTCCGAAGGCAATCCTAAATATTTAGCCGAAGCTCCGGTGGAAATAATCACCGTTTGTGCGTGGATTTCTTTGGTATCATTGACCCAAACTTTATGTACAGGTCCGGAAAAATCAACTTTAGTCACCCATCCATCACGTACATCGGTACCAAAACGTTGTGCCTGCGCTTGCAATTGTACCATCATTTCCGGTCCGGTTACACCATCAGGATAACCCGGAAAATTTTCTACTTCGTTAGTAGTCGTTAATTGTCCGCCCGGTTGTGTTCCTTGGTACAGTACCGGATTCATATTGGCTCTGGCCGCATAAATAGCCGCCGTATAACCCGCAGGCCCCGAACCTATAATAAGGCATTTGATTTTTTCTATAGTCTCTGACATGATTTGAAGTTTGTTTAGGTTGCAAATGTATGCGATTTCAATAAAAAATAATAAGACAACCCAATCGCTTTACACAATTTGTGAATAAGATGCGCTTATTGTTAAAAACAAGTTTGGTTTTTAAAATTAGGAGCACCACATTGGCTTTCACAGGACAAGTCGTCCCGCTGTCCGCACTACATGCCTGCCTACCGTCAGGCAGGGTAGCTTGCTCCCATCGGGGCTAGAGATAACTTTTAGCATTCCGAAACAGAGATTTTGTAGAAAAGCTTTGCAGGATTACTGCGTGATCCTGAGTGTGGGCTCTATTTCAAGTAAATCTATCAGCGCTTTCAGCGCTGAGGATTTTTTTATTTCCAAAAGAAATCCGAAGTAAACTTCGTTTCTTTTGGAAATAAAAAAATCCTTTCTGCCAAAGCAGAAAGGATTTACTAGTCGGGGTGGCAGGATTCGAACCTGCGACCTCCTGGTCCCAAACCAGGCGCGATGACCGGGCTACGCTACACCCCGAATTCCCTCAAATGGGAGTGCAAATATAAAACTATAAATCAGTTTACAAAAAGTTTTTCGTTTTTTTTAATTTCAAAAAAACAAAAGCCCTTTCGATATAATTTCTATTTTTGTGTTCAGTAAAAATAACACAACTCTTTATGCTGATTATCGGAATTGCCGGCGGAACCGGAAGCGGAAAAACAACTGTGGTCCACCAAATTATGAATGAATTGCCCCAAACCGAAGTGGGCGTCATTTCACAAGACTCTTATTACAAAGAAAACAACAACTTGAGCTTTGAAGAACGAGCCTTGATTAATTTTGATCATCCACGCGCTATCGATTTTGAACTTTTGGTACAACACTTAAAAGATTTAAAATCCGGAAAAACCATAGAACAACCGGTTTACTCTTTTATCACACACAACAGAACCGACGATACTATTGTAACACATCCCAGAAAGGTAATGATTGTTGAAGGTATTCTTATCTTAACCAACCCGGAACTAAGAGATTTATTCGACGTTAAAGTGTTTGTGCACGCCGATTCAGACGAACGATTGATTCGCCGCTTAAAAAGAGACATAGCCGAACGCGGTCGCGATATGGAAGAAGTGTTAAATCGCTACCAAACCACGCTAAAACCGATGCACCAACAGTTCATCGAACCAACCAAAGCTTTTGCTGATATCATCATTCCAAACGACAAATACAATACCGTAGCGATTGATGTTGTTAGAGCTGTTATTAACCAAAGAATTACTTAATTGTATCCTTATGAGCTTCTTTAAAAACCTAACCGATGCCTATCCTATCCTAAAAATTTTGGGGAACCGATACGTTATCGTGTTGTGTTTTTTTACCATCTGGATGCTTTTTTTAGACAACACTTCTTATATGGAACATCGGGTGCTAAATCAACAACTCGATGAACTCGAAGACAACAAAAAATACTATCAGGAAGAAATCAAAAAGGACGAAGAAAATATCAAACTCCTCAAAAATCCTGACCAAATCGAAAAATACGCCCGCGAAAAATACTATATGAAACGCGACAGTGAGGATGTTTACATCATCGAATTTGAAGAAGATTCCTTGAAAGAAGAACAATCCAAGTCAAAATCTTTATAACTAACTTACTCATGGCCGATAATTTATTTAATGAGTTCGAACCGGTGTCTTCCAAACAATGGAAACAACAAATTCAATATGAACTCAAAGGCGCCGACTATAACGAAACGCTCGTTTGGGAAAGTCCGGAGGGCATCAAAGTCAAACCTTTTTACCACATAGACGAAACCGAAATCAACTTTCCTGTGCAATCCAAAGAAAGCGAATTTTCTATCCTGCAAAACATCTTTGTACACGATGTGGTAAAATCCAATAAAAGAGCTTTAGACACTTTAAATCGCGGTGCCGAAAGCATTCGTTTTACTGTCGAAAATGATGCGGTCGACTTGGAAGCACTGATGCAAAATCTGCCGCTATCCAACACCCGTTATTTTTTTTATTTGCCTTTACTTTCAATCGATTTCGTAACCAAAATCAACGATTTCGCCGCTAAGCATAAAGCCGATATCGCAATTCAAATCGATCCCATCGGCCAATTAGTAAAAGACGGCAATTGGTTCGAAAACCTCGAAAAGGATTTTGAAAAACTCAACCAAATCGCTGCCAAAGCAACCATACCTTTCTTAACCATCAGCAGCGGTACATACCAAAATGCCGGCGCCAATATGGTCCAACAGCTGGCGTATATTATGGCGCAAGTGAATGAGTATTTCAACCGAGTAACCAACCTCAACCAACCAATTACTATTGAAGTTTCCGTTGGTACGAATTACTTTTTCGAAATAGCCAAATTGCGCGCGCTGCGACTGTTATTCAACACCTTGGCGAAAGAATACAACCACAACGCAGATTGCCATATCATCGCCACACCAACCAAACGCAACAAAACACTATACGATTACAACGTCAATATGTTGCGCACTACTACCGAATGCATGAGTGCTATTTTGGGCGGCGCCGATAGTATTGCCAATTTACCTTACGACGCCTTGTACCATAAAGACAATGAGTTTGGCGACCGAATTGCGCGTAACCAATTGTTGGTATTAAAACACGAAAGTTATTTTGATAAAGTTAACAACGCAGCTGACGGCGCTTATTACATCGAATCCTTAACCGAGCAATTAGCCGAAAAGGCTTTACTCCTATTTAAAGATATCGAAGCCAATGGCGGTTTGATTACCCAATTAATCGAAGGCACTATCCAACGAAAAATCAGCGAAAGTGCCGCCAAAGAACAAGAAGCTTTCGATAACGGCAAAGAAATTCTGTTAGGGACCAACAAATACCCGAATAAAAACGACAAAATGAAACACGACCTCGAGTTGTATCCGTTTGTCAAACAAAATCCGCGCAAAACCTTAATCAGCCCGATTATCGAAAAGCGTTTGGCCGAGAAACTGGAACAGGAACGATTGGCAGCAGAATAAAACCTCAGCGCCTCAGTACCTCAGAACCTTAGCACCTTTACAACATGAGAAAAAATATTCAACATATACAATTAGATAAAGTAGTTGTCACCCCGAGCGCAGTCGAGGGGCAAAACTTCTTAACTGCCGAAGATTTGAAATTAAAAGGAGGAAGCCCAGTGGGCTTCAGGTATGCGGACTTTAGTTCGCCTGACTTTCTTACCGCCGAAGGCATAAAAATCAAATCTTCATACATCAAAACCGATATCGAAAACTTAGAACACCTAGGTTTCGGAGCCGGATTTGCACCCAATTTACGCGGTCCTTATGCGACTATGTATGTGCGTCGCCCTTGGACGATTCGCCAATACGCCGGATTTTCCACGGCAGAAGAAAGTAATGCTTTCTACCGCAGAAACTTAGCCGCCGGACAAAAAGGTTTGTCGGTTGCTTTCGATTTGGCCACACACCGCGGTTATGATTCCGACCACGAACGCGTAGTGGGTGACGTTGGTAAAGCCGGTGTCGCCATCGATTCGGTAGAAGACATGAAAGTGCTGTTCGACCAAATTCCGCTCAACGAAATGTCAGTTTCCATGACCATGAACGGTGCCGTTTTACCCATCATGGCGTTTTACATCGTTGCAGCCGAAGAACAAGGTGTCGCACCCGAATTGCTTTCAGGAACGATCCAGAACGATATTTTAAAGGAGTTCATGGTGCGAAATACCTATATCTATCCGCCAACACCTTCGATGAAAATCATCGCCGATATCTTTGAATATACGAGCAAAAAAATGCCGAAATTCAACTCGATTTCGATTTCAGGCTACCATATGCAAGAAGCCGGAGCTACCGCCGATATTGAGTTGGCCTACACTTTAGCCGATGGTTTGGAATACATCCGAACCGGTTTAGCTGCCGGAATGAAAATAGATGAGTTCGCACCTCGCCTATCGTTCTTTTGGGCGATTGGAATGAATCATTTTATGGAAATCGCCAAAATGCGCGCCGGAAGAATGTTATGGGCGAAATTACTAAAACAATTCAGTCCCAAAGACGAAAAATCATTGGCACTGAGAACACATTGTCAAACTTCGGGTTGGAGTTTAACCGAGCAAGATCCGTTTAATAACGTAGCGCGTACGACTATCGAAGCGGCTGCAGCGGCTTTTGGCGGAACGCAATCCTTACATACCAACGCCTTGGATGAAGCCATTGCTTTGCCTACCGATTTCTCTGCAAGAATCGCCAGAAATACCCAAATCTTTTTACAAGAAGAAACTAAAATCTGCAAAACCGTCGATCCTTGGGCAGGCAGTTATTATGTGGAAAGCTTGACGGCAGAGATAGCCGAAAAAGCTTGGGCTTTGATTCAAGAAGTAGAAGCCTTAGGTGGTATGACCAAAGCCATCGAAGCCGGAATTCCGAAACTGCGCATTGAAGAAGCAGCGGCACGTAAACAAGCCAGAATCGACAGCGCCCAAGATATTATAGTAGGCGTTAACAAATACCGTTTGGAAAAAGAAGACCCGTTACACATTTTGGATGTTGACAACCAAATGGTCCGCCAACAACAAATTGAACGTCTGAACCAAATCAAAGCGACTCGCAATACCGACAAAGTAAAAGCCAGTTTAGCAAAGATTACCGAAAGTGCCCAAAACGGAGGCGAAAATTTATTATCTTTAGCCGTAGAAGCAGCCCGAAACCGAGCAACCTTAGGGGAAATCAGCGATGCCTTGGAAGTAGTTTTCGGACGCTATAAAGCACAAATCAGAAGTTTTAGCGGCGTGTACAGTAAAGAAATCAAAAACGACGAGAGCTTTGAAAAAGCCAAACAATTAGCCGACGCTTTCGCTCAAAAAGAAGGCCGTCGACCACGTATCATGATTGCCAAAATGGGACAAGACGGTCATGACCGCGGTGCCAAAGTGGTTGCTACCGGTTATGCCGATGTAGGTTTCGACGTCGACATCGGACCGCTATTCCAAACTCCGGAAGAAGCAGCCAAACAAGCCGTGGAAAACGACGTACACATTTTAGGCGTTTCTTCCTTAGCGGCAGGTCACAAAACCTTAGTCCCGCAAGTAATCGAAGAACTCAAAAAATACGGTCGCGACGACATTATGGTGATAGTAGGCGGAGTGATTCCGGCACAAGATTACCAATTCTTATTCGACGCCGGAGCCGTTGCGGTTTTCGGTCCGGGCACTAAGATTAGTGATGCGGCGATTCAGATATTGGAGGTTTTACTCGAAGAATAATTACAAAAAATCAATCCCAACACTTTGTTGGGATTTTTTATACCAAATAACAAATGAAAAAAATCTTCCTTTTCACAATATTGCTGTCCTTTTCGCTTTCGGCACAAAATGCACCCAGATACTATCCGTCGCTTAAAAATTTGTTTCAGCAAGATTTTGACAAACAAATGCCCAACGATTTTAAGTACTACGACACTTGGATCAAAACACTGACACAAGCGGTTTTTTACAAAGACCTCCAACAAAGCGCCAGTCCGCGTGGTGATGCGTCGTTTATGAGTATGGGTTTGATTTTCAAAAGACTCAATACATTTACAATAGGAAATTCCGGATTGGAGATTGTAATCAACAAGGGCAAGCCCGACTTTTCTACGCCTATTAACATCCAAATGGAACAAAAATTTCGGATTTTGGCTTATTTGCGCAGCTTTGATCCAAACAAGTATAATCCGACCGACTTCAAACAAAAATTTGAATTGGGCTTGATGATTTTTAACCTTTCGGAAGAACAAGTTTTAGCCGAATTCATCAATCGGTATATCTCGGATTGGAACAACAAAAAAACCA
>JBEBBH010000008.1:0-10292 GCA_041158485.1 Bacteroidota bacterium
TTTTTTCCAAAAATGTATCCTTTCCCATTTGGTCAACCATTTTAGGATAAGACAATTGGGCTATCGCCTCAAAATCCATTAAATAATTGGCTTCGTAAAGTTGTTGCATAGTCTTTTTGAGCGATGCTGTATCTTGAGCATAAGCTAATAATCCGGTAAAAAATAAGCATAAAAATAAGATGTTCTTTTTCATAAAAATGTCTTTTCTCAAATGTAAAAAAAATCCCCAACAGTTTGAACCATTGGGGATTGTTATTTGTAGGCTTAACTTTATTTAGTCATTCACCAAAACCCATTCGCCGGTGGCTAACATGCCTTCGGCTTTTTTGTATTTCATGGTTTCGGTTTTACCGCTCATCACGTGTTTGATGGTAACATTGTCATTGCGATTGATTTTTGGTGTTTCTCTCACGATGGTTTCGGTTACTTGCGGACGTTGTTGTTGCGTTTGACCGGCTTCGCGATTAGCACTTTCACTACTCTCGATTTCGTCTTTGCTTTCCGTATAATTTTGTTTTTCACGAACCTGACGTGCTTCTTGAATGTTCTGGTTTTGCTGCGGTAAATCGCCTTTGAACAAGAATGAAATCACTTCTTTGTTCACACCGTCTAACATGTTACGGAACAATTTGAAAGCTTCTAATTTGTAAATCAACAACGGATCTTTTTGTTCGTGAACGGCCAATTGTACCGAAGTTTTCAACTCGTCCATTTTGCGCAAGTGTTTCTTCCAAGCTTCGTCTACGATAGCTAAGGTGATGTTTTTCTCAAAATCGGCTACCAATTGCGCTCCGTTAGATTCGTAGGCTTTTTTCAAATCGGTTACCACGTTTAACGACTTAATACCATCTGAAAACGGCACTACAATTCGCTCAAATGTATTGCCTTCTCTTTGGTAAACGTCGGCAATGATTGGGAAGGCTTCGCGCGCACTTCTTTCTGTTTTTTCAGTGTAATAAGTTGACGCTGCTTTGTACACTTTTCCGGTGATTTCCATTTCCGACAATTTTTCAAATTCGGCTTGTGTTACCGGAGAAGTAATCGAGAAGTAGCGAATCAATTCGAATTCAAAATTCTTGAAATCGTTACGAGCTTTGTTATCGCCTACGATTACCTCACAAGTGTCGTACATCATGTTAGCGATATCCAATTTCAAACGTTCTCCGAATAAAGCGTGACGGCGACGTTTGTAAACCACTTCACGTTGAGCGTTCATTACGTCATCGTATTCCAACAAACGTTTACGTGTACCGAAGTTGTTTTCTTCCACTTTTTTCTGAGCGCGCTCGATAGATTTGGTCATCATAGAATGCTGAATCACTTCGCCTTCTTTCAATCCCATACGGTCCATAATTTTGGCCACTCTTTCCGAACCGAACAAACGCATCAAGTTGTCTTCCAAAGACACATAAAACTGTGAACTTCCCGGATCTCCTTGACGACCGGCACGACCGCGCAACTGACGATCCACGCGACGAGAATCGTGACGTTCCGTACCTATGATTGCCAAACCACCGGCAGCTTTTACTTCAGGTGTTAGTTTGATATCCGTACCACGACCGGCCATATTGGTGGCGATGGTAACTACGCCCGGTTTTCCGGCTTCGGCTACGATTTCAGCTTCTTTTTTGTGCATTTTTGCGTTCAATACGTTGTGGGCAACACCGCGCATTTTCAACATACGGCTCAACAATTCCGAAATCTCTACCGAAGTGGTACCAATCAATACCGGACGACCGGATTGTGATAATTGGGTAACATCTTCGATAACGGCGTTGAATTTTTCACGTACGGAACGGTAAATTAAGTCTTCTTTATCTTTACGAGAAATACCTCTGTTGGTTGGAATTTCTACTACGTCTAATTTATAAATTTCCCAAAACTCACCGGCTTCTGTTACAGCTGTTCCGGTCATACCCGATAATTTGCTGTACATACGGAAGTAGTTTTGCAACGTGATTGTAGCAAAAGTTTGGGTGGCTGCCTCAATGGTAACTTGCTCTTTGGCTTCGATGGCTTGGTGCAATCCGTCGGAGTAACGACGACCGTCCATGATACGTCCGGTTTGTTCGTCAACGATAAGGATTTTGTTGTCCATGATAACGTATTCCACGTCTTTTTCAAACAAGGTATATGCTTTAAGCAATTGGGTTAGGGTGTGGATTCTTTCTGATTTTACACCGAAATCCTGGAACAATCTTTCTTTGGCTTCCGCTTCTTTGTCTTTTTCAAGATTTTGTTTTTCGATATTGGCAATTTCAGTTCCGATATCCGGCAATACGAAGAAATCTTCCGAAGTGTCTTTGGATAAGAACTTGATACCGTTATCGGTCAATTCTACTTGGTTGTTTTTTTCTTCGATTACAAAATACATGGCTTCATCTACTTCCGGCATTCTGCGGTTGTTGTCTTGCATGTATTCGTTTTCAGTTTTTTGAAGCAATTGTTTGATTCCTTCTTCACTTAAAAACTTAATCAAGGCTTTGTTTTTAGGTAAAGCACGATACGCTCTTAACAACTGGAAACCGCCTTCTTTATTGTTGCCTTCTTTGATCAAACGTTTGGCTTCGGTTAAAAATCCGTTGGCCAATTGGCGTTGTAAGTTGTATAAGTTTTCGATTTTCGGTTTTAGCTCGTTGAACTCGTGACGGTCACCATCAGGTACAGGACCGGAAATAATTAATGGCGTTCTCGCGTCGTCAATCAATACTGAATCGACCTCGTCCACGATAGCATAGTTGTGTTTTCTTTGTACCAAATCTTCCGGAGAATGCGCCATGTTATCACGCAAGTAGTCGAAACCGAATTCGTTGTTGGTTCCGTAAGTGATATCGGCTTCATAGGCTTTTCTACGTGCATCCGAGTTAGGCGAGTGGTTGTCGATACAATCTACAGTTAAACCGTGGAACTCGAACAATGGTGCTTTCCAAGTACTGTCACGTTTGGCCAAATAGTCGTTTACGGTTACCAAGTGTACACCATTTCCGGTTAAGGCGTTTAAGTATAAAGGCAAAGTGGCTACCAAGGTTTTTCCTTCCCCGGTTTGCATTTCGGCAATTTTTCCTTGGTGTAATACGATACCACCAATCAACTGTACGTCGTAGTGAATCATATCCCAAGTGATTTCTTTACCGGCGGCATTCCATGTGTTGGCCCAAACGGCATTTTCACCGTCTAAAGTAATGTAGGATTTCGTAGCCGAAAGTTCTCTGTCTTTTGGAGTAGCAGTAACAGTAATGTTGCTGTTTTCTTTAAAACGACGTGCTGTTTCTTTAACCACAGCAAAGGCTTCCGGTAGAATTTCTTCAAGTACTTTTTCAGAGATTTGGTAAGCCTCTTTTTCTAAAGCATCGATGGCGTTGTAAATATCTTCTCTTTTATCGATGTCGGTAGTGTTTTCGGCCTCAGCTTTTTTAGCTTCAATTTCGGCGTCTTGTTTGGCACGTGCTTGTTTGATTTTAGCTTTGAATTCGGCTGTTTTGGCTCTTAATTCATCGTGTGACAAAGCGGCCAGAACAGGCTCTAAGGCTTTGATTTTATTAATGTAAGGTTGTGTGGCTTTGACGTCTTTTTGTGATTTGTCGCCTACAAAAACTTTAAGTATGCTGTTGATTAAACTCATATTGGGTTTGTTTATTTTAATGATGGTTAGCAGTACGGTTGGGTTAGTGGTTGAATTTACCGTATTCTTCTAACTTTTTGAGTGTGCAAATTTAAACAAAAAAAAAGCCCTAATCGGACTTTTTTCATGGTTGTGATTGTTATTTTTTTTAATATTCATCCTCGTTCCAAAGGTAATCTTCGTCGGTTGGATAATCCGGCCAAATTTCTTCCATCGATTCGTAAATTTCGCCCTCATCTTCTATAGATTGCAAATTCTCTACTACTTCTAGCGGAGCTCCTGTTCGTATAGCATAGTCGATAAGTTCATCTTTGGTAGCTGGCCAAGGTGCATCGCTTAAATAGGATGCCAATTCTAATGTCCAATACATCTTCTGTCGATTTTAGTTTATGCAAAAATAAATTTTATACTGAAAAAGTCAAGTTTTTTTTGATTTATTTTTAAGTAAGTATAAGAACGTCTTTTTGATTGCAGATTTGAAATTTAAGAATAGTAATCGCAGAAGTGTTTTTATTTATCAATCTGCAATCATAAATCGTTAATCTTCATTCTAAAATCTGAATTTTATTTCCTCGGAATCCATTTTACTTCCTCAGCTTGTAGGTCAAAGGACAACTTCCGTGCCAAGACAAAAAGGTAGTCAGAAAGTCGGTTTAAGTACTTAATAACCTGTTCGTCGGTAGGCTCTAATTCGTGTAAATGTACGGCTAAACGTTCCGCTCTGCGGCAGACACAACGCGCAATGTGACAATATGACACGGTGGTATGACCGCCGGGCAAGACAAAGTGTGTCATAGGCGGCAAAGCGGTGTCCATGATGTCAATTTCGTTTTCTAAAAACGCGATGTCTTCTTCGGAAATGCGGTTGATGTTTAAGCGCGGTTGGCCGTTTTTCAATACTTCTTTTTCCGGTGGTGTAGCCAAGATGGCGCCTACGGTAAAGAGTCGGTCTTGCACTTCAATCAACACGTTTTTGTATAAAACATTGATGTCTTGGTCGCGGATTAAACCGATATGTGAGTTGAGTTCGTCGACGGTGCCGTAGCTTTCGATGCGAATATGGTGTTTTGGAACACGGGTGCCGCCAAAAAGTGCGGTGGTTCCGGTGTCGCCGGTTTTGGTGTAGACTTTCATGAGTTGCTTAGTTTCTGAGTGGCTAAGTTACTGAGTTTTTTTTAAAGGTGCTGAGTGGCTGAGTTACTTAGATGCTTAGATGCTGAGTTTTTTGTTGACAAAAAGATAAATAGATTACTAATTAGCCCTGATTCCTTCGGCAGTCGCTTTGCTCGTGTGGAGCTAGCTACCGTTTAGCGCGGAAAGCAGGAAAACGGACGGCTGATAAGTCCCGAGCCATTTGCTTCGCCAGTTCACTAACGCTCGTGCCGCTCCTAACTTAATTACAAATGATTGGTGTTTTGGGTGTCGCTTTCGATAATACCATCGCGCAAACGGATGATACGGTGCGCGTATTGGGCGATGTCTTCTTCGTGGGTAACCAAAATGACGGTGTTGCCGTTTTTGTGGATTTCGTTGAAGAGATTCATGATTTCGACTGAGGTTTTACTGTCAAGGTTTCCGGTAGGCTCATCGGCCAAGATGATCGACGGTTTGTTGACCAAAGCCCTGGCGATGGCAACACGCTGGCGTTGTCCGCCCGAAAGTTGGTTGGGTTGGTGGTCCATACGGTCGGCCAAGTTGACTTGCGTTAACACTTCGGAGGCGCGTTGGTTGCGTTCCGATTTGGAGTAGCCGGCATAAATCATAGGCAAAGCCACGTTGTCTAAGGCGGTGGTTCTGGGCAATAAGTTGAAGGTTTGGAAGACAAAGCCGATTTCTTTGTTGCGGATTTCGGCCAAATCGTCGTCGTGCATTTGGCTGACGTCTTTTCCGTTCAAGATATAAGTGCCCGAGGTTGGCGTGTCCAAACAACCCAAAAGGTTCATCAAAGTTGATTTTCCCGATCCTGATGGTCCCATTAGCGCTACGTATTCGCCTTTGTTGATTTGTAAATCGATGCCTTTTAAAACGTAGATGGTTTCGCTTCCGAGTTGGAAATCGCGTTTGAGGGCTTTGATGTTGATTAATGGATTGGCCATTGTTTGGGTGTGATTAAATTTTTCAAATAAGTAGTAAATATAATGATATTGTTACAAACTGTGTCTTAATTTTAAAAGGATGAATTATGATACAATTTCGGGGAATTGTATAAATAACTAAAGCCTACTCTTAATTAGTTTTGATTCAACATTAAATTAGAATAAAATGAAAAACAAAAGAATTGAATTTGGCGTTTTTATGGCTTTGTTAATCAGTATGATATCTTGCAAAAATGATAAAACTGAAGCGACAGCAGAAGAGAGAATTGGCGCTATGGAAAGCTATGTTGATTCACTTGAAAGTGTAAAGGCAGATGAGGCGGAAGCCAATTGGGAACGAATAACAGTTGATTATGATCGAAGAATGGCAGAGGCCGATGCAGCGATTACTTCACTTAGAGATGAAGTAAAAAAGGGTAGTCAAGAAAGATTGGATTCTGTTAAAGCAAGATATTTTTTCATCAAATCAAATCTAGAGGCAAGTAAAGCACCGGTTAAAGTTAATTATAATCAAAGGCTAAGAGATACTTTTTTTGGCACCGGAAAATTAGGAGAAGACATGAGTTTTTCCTGGGTAAACAAAGACAATATTTTGCAGACCTATCAAACTTTTTTTGAAGCTTATAAAGCCAATAAAGGAAATTTCACCAGAGAAGATTATGATGAAGTAAAGATGATTTATGAGGCTTTAGATAGCCGAAAAAATACGGTTGAAAATGAAGGTTTGTCTTCTGAGGATAACAATAAAATAGCGGCTATCAAGTTTAAATTTGCGCCTATGTTTAAAGTGAATAGAATAGGTGCTAAGGCAAGAGAAAATGAAGAAGCAAAAGAATAATTTTTGAATTGGTTTGTTAATTCTGAAATCGGCAATCAGTGATGATTGCCTTTTTTATGTTCGAATCACAAAGTGTTCTTTTTCTTGTTCAGTTCGAAAAAAAACCATTCCCCATTGAAAGGTGTCTATCGTTACCATTATTTTCGGATGTTTTTTGATGATTTCCCAAGCTTCTTCCATGTCTTTTGACCAATGAATATCGTCAAAAATCCAAACGGTTTCGTTGGTTGCTGTTGGTAGTAAAAGTTCGAAGTAGTTGAGCGTGGCGGCTTTGGAGTGGTTGCCGTCGAAGTAGATAAGTTGTAGGTTGTAGGTTGAAGGTTGAAGGTTTTTTAGGAAGGAACTAAATTCAGTATTTACACAGTCAACATTATTGATATTGAATTTTTGCAATTGTAATTGACATTGCGCCAAAGTGTTTTTGCAACCTTCAAGTGTTGTGATTTTAGCCTTGGAGTTTCCTAATGATAAAGCCGAACTAGCTAATCCTAAAGAGGTTCCGATTTCAAGGATGTTTTCGGGTTGAAAATAACGCACGATTCGGAATAGTAATTCTGCTCGTTTTGACGTAATTCCGGCGGTTTTAGCGATTTTGGCCATTTGGCGTGTATTGCTTTTGAATACTCGGGAACCGGCGCCGAAATCGGTTACTTCGATGGTGTTTTTGTTTTGTAAAAGCGCTTTTCGGTAATTTTTTAAAATCGAATATTCCGGATAGTTTTGCGTGTCATAAAAACATTTCGTCACCAAGTTGAACACAAAAGGCGAGTGCACTCCATGTTCGTTTTTGGAGTGGTAGAGGAAGTTTAGGTATGACTTAATTTGCTGTAACATTTATTTTTTTGTTACACAGAGATTCACGGAGTTTAATGGAGATTCACGGAGATTTTCTCTGTGCATCTCATTTTTTTTCTCTGTGCATCTCAGTGAAATGATCTACTCCATTTTAGACGAAAGCTCAAACCAACGTTCTTCTTTTTCTTCGAGTTTCTGAATTACTGCTTGTAATTCATTGGCCTTGGTGGCTATGTCGGCATCTGCCACTTTTCCTTCGGCGAATAGGTTTTCGATTTGTTTTTTCTCGTATTCTAAGTCTTTGATTTCACGTTCGATTTTGTTGAATTCCTTTTGCTCGTTAAAGTTCAAGCCTGAAGTGGTTGGATTGTTTTGCTTCCAATTGACTTTTTCTTTGGCTTCGTTTTTTTCGGGTTCGGCGCTGTCTTCATACGTTCTGAAATCGGAGTAATTGCCCGGAAAATCTTCGATTTCGCCTTCGCCTCGGAATACAAACAAGTGATCGACAATTTTGTCCATGAAATAACGGTCGTGCGACACTACCAACAAACACCCCGGATAGTCCAACAAGAAACTTTCCAAAACATTTAAGGTTACAATGTCTAAGTCGTTCGTAGGCTCATCCAATATCAAAAAGTTCGGATTCTGAATCAATACCGTACACAAATACAAGCGTTTTAATTCGCCACCGCTCAATTTTTCAACATAATCATATTGTTTTTTGGCGTCGAATAAAAAGCGTTCTAACAATTGTGAGGCGGAGATGATTTTTCCTTTAGTAAGCGGAATGTATTCGCCGTATTCTTTAATAATATCGATTACTTTTTGTCCGGGTTTTGGGTTGATGCCGCTTTGGGTGTAATAGCCCACTTTAATCGTTTCGCCAATGACCACTTTTCCGGCATCGGGTTGCATGGTTTTGGTTAAGATGTTGAGGAAAGTCGATTTTCCGGTACCGTTTTTTCCGATAATCCCGATGCGTTCTCCGCGCTGGAAATCGTAACTGAAATTATCTAAAATGGTTTTCTCTTTGAACTTTTTATAAATTTTATGCAGCTCAATAATCTTGCTGCCCATGCGTTCCATGTTGATTTCGAGTTCCACCACATTTTCTTTCCTGCGGCTTTCGGCTACAGATTTTATTTTGTAAAAATCATCCTGACGCGATTTCGATTTGGTAGTTCTGGCTTTTGGTTGGCGACGCATCCAAGCCAATTCTTTGACGAAAAGATTTTGCGCTTTATCTATAGTTGAATTTTCCATCGCAATGCGCTCTTCTTTCTTTTGCAGGTAATAGGAATAATTGCCTTTGTAAGCGTAGAGTTTGCCGTTGTCTAATTCGATGATTTCGTTGCAAACGCGTTCCAAAAAGAAACGGTCGTGCGTGACCATAAATAAAGTGATGTTTTCTTTGGCGAAGTAACTTTCCAACCATTCAATCATTTCCAAATCCAAGTGGTTCGTCGGCTCATCCAAGATTAACAAATCCGGACGATTGATGAGGATAATCGCCAATGACAGACGCTTTTTTTGTCCACCGGAAAGCGATTTCACTTTCAGTTTTAAATCGTCCAACTTTAATTTGGACAAAATTTGTTTGAATTGCGTTTCAAAATCCCAAGCGTTGTAACGATCCATTTCGTCAAAAGCGAGTTGGTATTTTTCCTCGTCCTCCGGGTTTTCCAAAGCTTTTTCATAGCGTTCAATAACGTGCAGAATTTCATTATCCGAGGCAAAGATGCTTTCCTCAATGGTCAGTTCATCTTGCAAATTATTGTTTTGCGACAAGAAGGCCATTTTGATGCCTTTTCTGATGATGATTTGCCCGGAATCCGGTTCGTCATCGCCGTTAATCATGCGCATGATTTGGGTTTTTCCCGAACCGTTTTTGGCTATAAAAGCGATTTTTTGGTCTTTGTTGATACCAAAAGAAATGTCTTTGAACAAGGTTCTTTCGCCAAAAGATTTGGATATATTTTCTACGGATAGGTAATTCATTACTGTAATTTGAAAATTTGAAGATGTACCAATTTGAAAATGTAATATTGAAATTGGTGGAGCAAAAGTAGTATTTTAAATGGTGTCATCATTTTCAAATCTTCAAATTTCCAAATTTCCAAATCGATATATTATATTTGTCCAATGCAACTATCGGTCATCATTCTGAATTATAATGTACGCTACTTTTTGGAGCAGTGTGTTTTGAGTGTGGAAAAAGCCATTCAAAACTTGGAGGCCGAGATTATAGTGGTCGACAACCATTCTTCGGACGACAGTTGTGCTATGATGCGCGCACGTTTTCCGCACATCAGACTCATCGAAAACAAAGCCAATGTCGGTTTCCCTAAAGGCAATAACATCGCCGTCAAAGAAGCCAAAGGTGAATATGTTTGCATTTTAAATCCGGACACGGTTGTTTCGGAAGATACTTTTGAAAAAATCCTAAACTCTCAACTCGTCACTCACAACACGCAATTTGGCATACTGGGTTGTAAGCTTATCGATGGAACCGGTAATTTTCTACCCGAAAGCAAACGCGGTATTCCGACACCATGGGTAGCTTTTACTAAGATTTTCAGCTTATATAAAATCTTTCCGAAATCAGACTTATTCAATCAATATTACGCCCAGCATTTAGCTGAAAATCAAAGCGGTGAAGTTGATATTTTGGTCGGCGCTTTTATGGTGATGAAAAGAGAATTGTACATAGAATTAGGAGGATTTGACGAAGATTGTTTTATGTATGCCGACGACATTGATTTATCCTATCGCGCTTTGTTGCTAGGCAAAAAGAATTACTATTTTGCCGAAACTAGAGTAATACATTATAAAGGAGAAAGTACGGTTAAAGACGGAACTTACATGAAGCGTTTTCAGGAGGCGATGAGTTTCTTCTACCAAAAGCATTTTAAAGGATCGCTCTTTTTTTCGTTGTTCATGA
>JBEBBH010000009.1:0-12758 GCA_041158485.1 Bacteroidota bacterium
ATAAATGAAAATAATAGTTCCCATGGCCGGTCGCGGTTCACGCCTTCGTCCACATACCTTAACCGTTCCGAAACCGTTAATCCCAATCGCCGGAAAACCAATCGTTCACCGTTTGGTAGAAGATATTGCCAAAGTGCTTAATCAAGATATTGAAGAAATTGCCTTTATCATCCACGAAAGTTTTGGGAAAAAAGTGGAAGAAGATTTGATTGCTATCGCTGAAAAATTAGGCTCAAAAGGAACTATTTATTACCAAAACGAAGCCTTAGGAACCGGTCACGCCATCATGTGTGCCAAAGATTCTTTAAGCGGTCCTGCGGTAATTGCTTATGCCGATACTTTGATTCGTGCCAATTTTAATTTAGACCAATCTGCCGATAGCGTGATTTGGGTAAAACAAGTCGACCAACCGGAAGCTTTCGGGGTAATCAACTTAAACGAAGCCAATGAAATTGTTGAATTAGTCGAAAAACCCAAAGAGTTTGTTTCGGATTTGGCGGTTATTGGGATTTATTACTTCAAAGACGTTGGTGTCCTGAAAAACGAGTTGCAAAGTGTTTTAGATAACAATATCATCCACGGTGGCGAATACCAAATTAACGACGGTATCAAACAAATGATGGCAAAAGGCATGAAATTTGTGCCGGGTGAAGTAGACGAATGGATGGATTGCGGCAACAAAGAAGTAACCGTAGAAACCAATTCCAGAATGCTCGGATTTTTACACCAAGATGGCGAAAATTTAATAGCCGATAGTGTAAGATTGGAAAACGCTACGGTCATTCCGCCTTGTTATATTGGCGAAGATGTAGCCATCATCAATTCGGTAGTTGGACCAAATGTGTCTTTAGGTAAAGGCACGCATGTAACAAACAGCAAAATTCAAAATAGTTTGATTCAAACGCATGCGCACCTTAAAAATGCTAAATTGAATAATGCGATGATAGGCAATCACGTGAGTTTTGACGGCGATTTCACCAGCATCAGCTTAGGCGATTATTCGGTTTTAGAATAACAAACAAATGACGAAATTCAAATTCTATAGTTGGCTAATCGGAATGGTATTCGTTCCTACACTTCTTTTGGCACAAAACGAGCCGGAAGATGTTGCGGCTATAGATAATAAATTTCAAAACTTTTTCTATGAAGCTTTAAAGCAAAAAGGCATCGAAAACTACGACAAAGCCATAGAAGCTTTAGAGCGTTGCAAAGAACTCGAACCCAACAATGCCGTAGTGTATTTCGAATTGGGCAAAAATTATCTGGCGCAAAAGAAATACAAAGACGCCTACGATAATTTCGAGAAAGTGACTCAAATGGATCCGAAAAACCGTTGGGCTTGGGTAGGCATGTACGATGTTTGTTATGACACTCACGATTACAATCAGGCGATAATTATCGTCCAAAAGTTAATCGAGTTTAAAGCCGATTACAAAGAAGATTTGACCTCGTTGTACATGAATACTCAGCAATACGACAAAGCGTTGGAACTCATCAACGAGCTGAATGAGAAAGTAGGAAAATCAGACAAACGCGACTTGTACAAAGCAGACATCTTGCGCGATGCCAAATACCAATCCGCGGAAAAAAATAATTTGCTCGATCAAATCAAAAAATTCCCAAAAGAAGAATCCAATTACATCAGCTTAATCTACATGTATTCGCAAAGCAATCAGGAAGAAAAAGCGTTGGAAATTGCCAAAAAGTTGGAAAAAGAAATCCCGACTTCCGATTGGGCGCAGGTGAGTTTGTTCAAGTTTCACCTCAATAATAACGATGGTGACAATGCGGTCAAAGCGATGAACATCGTGTTGCCGAGTAAAAAAATCGATCCTAAAATCAAGCATCGCATTTTAAATGAATTCCTGCTGTTTGCTAAAAACAATCCGAAATACGAACCCGATTTAGACAAAGCCATTGGGTATTTTGATAACGATAAAGAGGTTAAAGTAGCCAAAGAGATCGGCAAATTTTATGCCGGCAAAGCCAATTGGCCCAAAGCCGTGAAATACTTCGAAATGCACCTTAAAAATGCACCCGAAGACATGGAAACGCTCTTACTTTTGTTGCAAGCCTATACCGAAAACAACCAGTTTGATGCTTTGGCCAAAAAATCAGACGAGTTGACACAGCTTTTCCCTACACAGCCGCAGTTCTATTATTATGCCGGATTGGCTTACAATCAGCTTACATCGTTTAAAAAAGCTACTGACATACTTGAAACTGGCTTGGATTTTGTTGTTGACGACACAGCTTTGGAAATCAATTTCAACATTCAGCTCGGCGAAGCTTATAATGGTTTGGGCGATATGAAGAAGAAAGAAAAATACTTTACCAAAGCCAACGAACTCATTAACAAACAAAAGAAATAATGAAGTATTGGATTCTCATCATAGCGGCTCTTTTTTTAACTTCTTGCAAAACCAAAGCAGGAATGGTTAACACCAATTCGGTTACGCCATACGTAGTCGATGAAAACGAGTTGACTTCCAAAAAAGTAATCGAAAACCACTACAACAATACAAGAGATTTTTCCATGTTATACATACGTTCCAGCGCCAAATACCGCGATGAAAGACAATCGCAAAACATTTCGGCCGAAATCAAAATCACGAAAGACGAAAAGATCTTGGTCAGCATTCGTTTCTTAGGCATTACCATGGCCAAAGCCTTGATTACGCCTAAAGAAGTGAAATATTACGAGAAAATCAACGGAACCTATTTTGAAGGCGATTACGCTTCGTTGAGCGAATGGTTGGGAACCGATTTGGATTTTGCTAAAATACAAAACATGTTGTTAGGACAACCGATAGACGATTTGACACAACAAAAATACCTTTCGGAAGTAACCGAGAGTTTTTATAAGTTGAACGCTACCGTAAACAAAACGGAAAAGTCCTTTTTCTTCGAGTCTAAAAATTACCTGCTTAAAAAGCAAGAAGTTGTACAGCCGGAAAAAGAAAGAGCTTTTACCGTTAATTATTCCGAATTTCAAACCTTCGCTACTGCCATTCTTCCGGCCGGATTGTTCATCAATGCCACACAGAAGAAAGGAAAAACCGAAATTGCTATCGATTACAATTCGGTTACTTTTAACGAAGAATTGTCTTTTCCGTACAGCGTACCCGACGGATATGACAGAATTTTTATAAATTAGTCGAGCCAAAAATTTACTGATATCATGCCAAAAATCCTTTTCTGTCTGCTGTTCTTTTGTTTTGCTACACCGATGTGGAGCCAACCGCCTACACAAGAAGAATTGGAGGCGCGAAAAGCCAAAATACAATTGGAAATTCAGGAGAAAGAAAAATTGCTGCAATCGGTTAAGAGCAAAGAGAAATCGGTGGTGAATCAGTTATTGATTCAAAAGGAAAAAATCGGTCTCAAAGAAAAACTCATCCGCACTACCGAAAAGCAAACCAAGTTGCTCAGCAATGATATTTACATCAATCAATTGAAAATTAATCAGCTCAATCGCGATTTGGAAAAGTTGCGCGAAGATTACGCACAGATGATTGTCAAGTCGTATAAAAGCCGCTCAGAGCAAAGTCGCGCCATGTTCTTATTGTCTTCTGAAAACTTTCTGCAAGCCTACAAAAGAGCGCAATACATGAAGCAATACGCCAGTTACCGTAAAATGCAAGGAGAAGAAATCAAAGGCAAAACCAAGCAATTGGAAGATTACAACGTAAAAATCGGTGCGCAAAAGCAAGAGAAAGAAAAGCTCATCGCCGAAAACGAAAAAGAGAGGCAAGAGCTTGAAAAAGAAAAGAAAGAGCAAGAAAAAATTGCCAATCAAATCAAAAAAGAAAAAGGGAAAATTGCCGCTGAAATCAAAAAGAAACAGCAAGAAACTAAGCGAATCGACGATCAAATTAAAAGAATGATTCGTGAAGCCATTGCGGCTGCCAACAGAAAAACAGCGGCAGCCAATGCCAAAGCCAATCCGAAAACAACGGCGGCGGAGAAGAAAGCCATCGAATCTTCTACTAAAATTATCTTGACGCCTGAAGGCAAAATTGTATCGGATAACTTTAAAGCCAACAAAGGCAGATTGCCTTGGCCGGTAGAAAAAGGGGCTATTAGTTTGGGTTACGGCGACCAACCGCATCCGGTATTTAGAACGTTAACAGTTCATAACAGCGGTATCGAGATTTCTACAGAAAGCGGTTCTACGGCGCGCGCAGTTTTTGCCGGCGAAGTTACCCAAGTGCAGCAGTTAACACCACTTAAAAAAGCAGTAGCAGTTAAACACGGAGATTACTTTACCATTTACCAAAACTTGAGTTCAGTTAATGTAAGCGTGGGCGATAAAGTTTCCGCCAAACAAGTCTTGGGTAAAATCAGAACCGATTCTGATGGTAAAACAGTATTGAAGTTCTTAGTACTTCAAAACACTACATTTTTCAATCCAACAGGATGGTTATCAGGAAGATAAAAAAAGACCCGAAAGGGTCTTTTCTTTTTATACAAATAAAGCTTTCAATTCAGTAGCATCGTTCGGTTTCATTTTTCCGGCCAACACCAAGCTCAATTGTTTTCTTCTTAAGGCAGCGTCGTAACGTTGTTTTTCCAACTCGGTTTCCGGCTCAAGCAACGGCACCGGTACAGGATGACCCATTTCGTCTACCGCTACAAAAGTGTAAATGGCTTCGTTGGCTTTGGTTCTATTACCCGATTCGCGGTCTTCAATCCAAACATCAATAAAGATCTCCATTGAAGAGGTAAAAGCGCGCGACACTTTAGCTTCAACCGTTACCACGCTTCCCAAAGGAATGGCGCGATTAAAAGCCACGTGATTTACGGAAGCGGTTACGACTATTCTGCGAGAATGTCTTCTGGCGGCAATACTGGCAGCGCGGTCCATTCGGGCTAATAATTCACCACCAAAAAGATTGTTCAACGGATTGGTTTCACTGGGTAACACCAAATCGGTTAACACCGTTAAAGATTCAGAAGGATGTTTCGGATGCATAGCTGTTTTTTTGCAAAGGTAAGTACAGTAACTAAAAAATCCCGATTTCTCGGGACTTTTTTATAATTCTTCTATCAGCAACCAAGCGTCTTTGTTGTCTAATTTTCGGATGTCTTTTACCGTGGCTTGAGCTTCGGCATAGCTCGAAAAACTGCCGTACAATACCGGGAATAAACCGTGTTTGTTTTGTGGTAGTCTTTTGGCTTTGAAACCTAATTTTAGCAAGGCATTGTAAGCTTTGTCGGCATTGCTTTCAATTCTGAAAACACCGGCTACAACGTGGTAAGGCATTTTTTCATTCGGTACCGTTAAGGTAACACTCGGTAACGGGTTTTCGATGAAAAAGGTAGCTTCCTGTATTTTTTGGTTGATTTTTTTCTGAACATTGGATTGAACCAATAGCGTTTCTTGCTCTATTTGATTCAAGTAATTGTCGTATAATTTATAGCCCAAAGCTCCGGTTAATCCTAGAGATAAGGCAAAAACAGCGGCGTATTTTAAAGCTTTGTAACTGCTTCTTTTTTCCGGAGTAAAAGCAATCGGCGCTTTTTCTTCGATGGTTTCCACCTCTTTTTTGTATACCTCGCGTTTTACAGCTGGCGACATAAACGGACTCAATCCGAAAGATTCTTTAAGGTAGTTGATTTGATCGGCCGGAACGAATACGATGTTTCTCTCGGCATTCAGCGTAAACTCGCCTATATTTTTTAATGAAATACGACCCATTTCCTGAATGCGATTCATCCAAACCGACACTTCATTTTGGATGGCATGTACCGCCGTTTCATAGGCAATTTTTTCAGCTTGCGCCAAATGATTAGCCAACAAACCATCGTTGTTTTTTAAAAAAGGGTTGAAGGAAATCAATTTTTTAGGCGGATAAAAAGAATGTGAACTTTCATCCAATTGTGCCGACTGGAATTCGGTTAAAAAAGCACCAAATCCGGGAACGGTAACACACTGATAGCGATATAATAATTGGGAAATGTGATGTTCAATCTTCATATCGACAAATTTAGAGAAACAATAGTAGTATCAAAAAATTATTCACAATTTTTATTAACAATCCGAATAAAAAAACTGCTATTTTTGTAGTATTTTATTGATATGAATTCCAACGAACTATTTCATCTTTTAGCACTGCTCCAAGTAGAAGGCGTAGGCGATATCATGGCCAAAAAGTTGCTAACAGCCTTTGGTTCAGCTACTGCTGTTTTTCAAGCCAAGCCTAATCAACTGCGAGCGGTAGACGGTATAGGTGATGTTTTAGTGCGAAAACTGAAAGACAAAACTATTTTTGAAAAGGCAGCTGCCGAAATACAATTTATAGAACAAGAAAATATTCGGGTTTTGTATTTTACAGACGAAGCCTATCCGGAACGATTGAAACACTGTATCGACGGACCGGTTTTGTTGTTCGGTTCCGGTAGTTTTGATTTCAGCAATCGGAAATTAATCAGCATAGTTGGCACCCGTCAAATCACCGCCTACGGTACCGAATTTTGTAAAAGACTGCTGGAGGATTTGTCGTTTTACAATCCCGTCATTGTGAGCGGATTTGCGTATGGCGTCGACATTGTGGCGCACCAAACCGCCATGGAATTGCAACTCCAAACCGTTGGGGTATTAGCCCACGGATTGAATCAAATATATCCTAAAAGTCATAAAAAGTACGTTGCCAAAATGGAACAAAACGGTGGTTTTTTAACCGAATTTTGGAGCAGTTCCAGTCCCGAAAAAGAAAATTTCGTCAAACGAAATCGCATAGTAGCCGGAATGAGCGAAGCCACGATTGTGATTGAAAGCGCTGAAAAAGGAGGTTCGTTAATTACGGCTAATTTGGCCAACGACTATAACAGAGATGTGTTTGCCGTACCCGGAAGAACAACCGATAAATACAGTCAGGGTTGCAACGAATTGATTAAAACCCAAAGGGCGCAATTGATTATTTCGGCAGCCGATTTGATTTACAATCTGAATTGGCAATTGGAAGATGAAAAGCCCAAAACCATTCAAAAGCAACTTTTTGTGTCGTTGGATGCTGATGAACAAAAAATCTATGATTACTTGTTGCAAAACGGAAAACAGCTCTTGGATAGTATTGCACTCGAATGCGATTGTCCGATTTTTAAAGTATCGTCAACGCTGATCAATATGGAACTGAAAGGCGTGATTCGACCGTTACCCGGAAAATTATTTGAGGCGATTTAGCGTTTATTCAAAACCCAATTTCACGCGAACTCTTTGCAAAACACCATCAGCAATTACACCGGCTTTTTCTGCACCTTGTTTCAGCAAAGCGTCAACTTTCGGCAAGTTGTTCATGTAGTAGTTGTACTTTTCTCTTTCGGTTTTGAAACGTTCGCAAATCAATTCAAATAAAGCTTGTTTGGCATGACCGTAACCAAAATCTCTGTTCACATTAGCATATTTGGTTTTCATTTCGGCAATTTGCTCGGCATTGGCTATCAATTTGTAAATCGCAAAAATTTTACAAGTCTCCGGATCTTTCGGTTCTTCTAATGGTGTGCTGTCGGTTTCGATGCTCATGATTTGCTTGCGCAAGGCTTTGTCGTCTAAGAAAATATTAATGAAGTTGCCGCGGGATTTACTCATTTTTTGGCCATCGGTACCCGGAACATACATGGTTTCTTCTTGTACTTTGCCTTCAGGTAATACAAAAGTTTCGCCCATTTGGTGGTTGAAACGGGAAGCCACGTCGCGGGTAATTTCGATGTGTTGCATTTGGTCTTTGCCTACCGGCACAAAATTGGCGTCGTACAACAAAATATCGGCCGCCATAAGCATCGGATAGGTAAACAAACCGGCATTCACATCTTCCAAACGGTCGGCTTTGTCTTTAAAAGAATGCGCTAAGGTCAAGCGTTGGAAAGGAAAGAAACAGCTCAAATACCAAGACAGTTCTGTTGTTTGCACCACATCACTTTGACGGTAGAAAACCACCTTATTTACGTCTAAACCACAAGCCAACCAAACCGACGCGGTACTGTAAGTGTTTTGGCGAAGTTCGGCACCGTTTTTAATTTGGGTTACCGAATGCAAATCAGCTATAAACAAAAACGATTCGTTGTTAGGGTTTTTCGACATTTCGATGGCAGGCAAAATAGCGCCTAACAAATTTCCTAAATGTGGTGTTCCGGTACTTTGAACTCCGGTTAGTATTTTTGGCATTTTCAATAAATTTTCTTCCCGCAAAGTTAAGCCTTTGTAGCAAAAATTGCATACGTTTCATTACTTTTGACAACATGAGAGCCCTCAAAATTATTTTTTGGATACTGTATCGCGTTTGGTTTTACATTTTAATGGCGATTCCCATCATTGTCATGTTCCCGTTTCTGTTGGTTTCCATACTTTCAGAAAAATGGTATCCGTACTTTTTTGTCATGGCGCGGATTTGGGCCAAGTTTATTCTTTTTGGTATGGGTTTCCGAACCAAAGTTGAATTTGACCAACAGCCACAGCCAGGTCAAAGTTATATGTTTGTGGCCAATCACACCTCGATGACCGACATCATGTTGATGCTTTCAGTAATTCGAAATCCGTTTGTTTTTGTGGGGAAAAAGGAGTTATCCAAGATTCCGCTTTTTGGATTTTTCTACAAACGCACTTGTATTTTAGTAGACAGAAGTAGCTCGAAAAGCCGTATGGCCGTTTTTGAAAGAGCACAGAAAAGATTGCACCAAGGTTTAAGCATTTGCATTTTTCCCGAAGGCGGCGTTCCCGACGAAAGTGTCGTGTTAGACGAATTTAAAGATGGTGCTTTTCGTTTGGCCATAGACCACGAAATCTCCATAGTTCCTATGACTTTCTTTGATAATAAACGATTGTTCTCCTACACTTTTTTTAGCGGAAGTCCCGGTTTGATGAGGGTTAAAGTGCATCGCTTTTTTGAGACTAAAAACCAAAGTCCTGAATACAAAAAAACACTTAAAAACGACGTTCGGGAGTTGCTGTTACGAGATTTGCTTAATGACCAAAAATAAAAAGAGTTCCGTATTGAGGAACTCTTTTCAGTTATTACTCGAAAGCAATAACACCACTTAACTAATTTTAAACAAGTAACAAACTAGAATTTATAACTAAAGCCACTGTAAACCCCAAACAGGTAAGGTCTGAAGTTTCCGGCGTTATTATTAAACGTATTGATTTGATATTTGAAAGTTGGTTCAATATGAAACTCAAAAGCCTTCCATAAATCGTATTTAACGCCTAAACCGATATTGGTGCTGAAATGAATATTGTTCAGATTGTTAGCTTCACCCAAAACTGTAGTTCGGTTTCCGGATACTACAGCAATAGAATTGTCTTGTAAAAACAAGGTACTGAAACCGCCTATAATTTTTAAGCCGAATTTTTTAGCCACAAGCGCATAAGTCATTTCAACCGGCATTTCTAAATAGCCGATTTCTTGATTGATGTACCCTCTGTTTTTGTGTACGATGTTTTGCTCAAAATTCAACAAATCGGTTTCTGTAGGACCGGCGATAGCCGATGGACTTGGTCCGTTAGCATTTTCAACTTGTATGGAATAACCCGGTCCTGAAGGACTCAAGCCACTCAAGCCACGCGTATCCATACTGGCATAATAAAATACATCGTTGGTGTTGTAGTTCATGTTCACTTTATTCAATCCGGTTCGGATGGTGAACTTCGGACTTACCGCGTAACTTACGCCCAATCCAAAACCAATATTGGTGTTGAAAGACTTGCTGTTTCCGGCCAAAGTAGAATCGATGGCGGAGCCATTAGCTAACGCACCCATAAAAACAGGAGATACATTGGAAATAATTTGCCATTTGCTTGTTTTGCCTTCCGGTTTTTTCTTGTTTTCTTCTTTGGCGGCCAACAATTCTTCTAGAGGATTTTTAGGTGTTTCGTTGGTTTTAGCGCTGTCTTTTGGGCTCGTTTTTGCTTCAGTTTCAGCAATGGCTTTAGGGCTTCCTTTTAAAGATTCCAACGAAATTTCTTTAGAACGATCTAAATCAGTAGTGTGCTCTTTAGGCTTATCCATTTCATTGCCGTTGGCTATTATGGCAGTATTATTGTTTTCCGTCAACCCATTGGTAGAGTTCTGATGGCTAGCCTTGTTTGACGCGTCTGTTTTATGTTTGTTCGCTTTTGCCGCATTTCTTTCCGCTACGGACTTGTTCGCGAACGAATGTTGAACATGTGATTTTTTGGTGGCGTTTTGTAGACGATTATTGTTTGCCGTTGCGGTTTTTTCAACCCTTGTTGTTGGACTGTTTTTAGGAGCGTTGTTGTTTACCACAACCGGCTGTTGGTTTTTGTCTTTCGCCGTTACCGTGTTAGGATTTGGAATGTTGGTATCGGATTTTGTTTCCGAGTTATTGTTGGTGTTGTTTTCTTCAACAGTGACTTGGTTTGACGGAATTTGTTTCGGATTTGAACCATTTTCCATTATTAAAAAGCCGATAAGGAATACCGCTGCAATACCGCCGAGTTTCCACCATAAAGGTATAATCCTTCTGGTTTTGTTTTTATCCAGATGGGTTTCAATAGCTTCCCAAGCATCCTCAGGCGGATTGACTTCAAAATCCTTGAATTTTTCCTGAAAAAGGCGGTCTATGTTCTTTCTTTCTCTCATTTTGCAGAAGGAAACTTATTCGTTTCTTCGTTTTTTAACTGTTCAATTTTTTCTTTTAATATCATTCGACCTCTGGCCAAGTTGGATTTTGAGGTGCCGATATTGATGTTTAGCATTTCTGCTATTTCCGCATGCGAATAGCCGTCGATGACATAAAGGTTAAAAACTAACCGATAGCGATCAGGCAATTCTTGAATAATTTTCAGCAGATAATCCAATGAAATGTCATCGTCATCGAGTTCAATTTCATAATCTTCTGCGATATCTTCATTTACCAAACTCAAAAATGTTTGCTGACGATATTGCTGGAGCACATTGTTAATCATGACTCTTTTCAGCCAACCGTCGAACGAACCTTTAAAGGAATATTGCCCTATTTTTTGAAAGATAATCAGAAAACCATCTTGCAAATTGTCTTGCGCCTCAGCATAATTGCGCGAATACTTTAAGCATACAGCGAACAATTTTCCCGAATACAATCGATATAATTGTTCTTGTGCTTTCCGGTTGTTATTCTTGCAATCATTAATGAGTTCCTTTAAATCCAATTTTCAAAAATTGATAGGTTTAATTGAGTACCGGTATTTCGTATTCTAAAAAAATGTCATTGCCTTGCTCGTCTTCTCCTTGCCAGAATTTAAAAACATACGAACCATTGCTGGTGACTACAAAATCAAACGTACACTCGTACAAGTTGTTTTCAGTCACTTCCTGGCAATTATTTTGCTCTCTCACCAGACTTTCAACCGCCACGGTTCTCACGTTTAAATCTTTGTGATAATAAATGGTATTGTAAGAATGACAGGTTGAGGGTAAGCGATAATACATTTTGAATTGGTAGGTTTCCCCTAAAGTCATTTCCGTAGGAATTTCAACGCTTTCAACCGGCAATAGTTCTAAGGAATATCGGGTGTCTGATTCCGGAGAACAAGAATTGAGTAAAAAGAGTAAGGTTACAACAGAAAGTATTTTTTTCATGATGGTATTCTTTTTTGTTTCAGATGATACTATTGGGAAATGGTTGCGTTTAAAATAATAAAAAAACGTCTCGCTTTTGAAACGAGACGTAGATTTTAATTATCAGATTCTTTGATGAGTTCTTTGATTTTTAGTTCGAGTTCATCGGCCAATTCAGGGTTGTCTTTGATAAGTGCTTTTACAGCATCACGACCTTGCCCTAATTTGGTATCGCCGTAGCTGAACCAAGAACCGGCTTTTTTGATGATTTCGAACTCAACAGCCAAGTCCAAGATTTCCCCGGTTTTAGAAACACCTTCGCCATACATGATGTCGAATTCAGCGGTTTTAAACGGCGGCGCTACTTTGTTTTTCACCACTTTTACTTTGGTTCTGTTTCCGATTACGTTTTCACCTTCTTTAATTTGAGACGATCTGCGAATGTCCAAACGAACGGAAGCGTAAAATTTCAACGCATTTCCACCGGTAGTGGTTTCAGGATTACCAAACATTACCCCGATTTTTTCTCTCAATTGGTTGATGAAAAATACCGTACAGTTGGTTTTGCTGATGGTTCCGGTTAATTTTCTCAAGGCTTGCGACATCAAACGAGCGTGTAATCCCATTTTAGAATCGCCCATTTCGCCTTCAATTTCACTTTTCGGCGTCAATGCAGCAACCGAGTCGATAACTACAATGTCAATCGCACCTGAACGAATTAAGTTTTCTGCAATTTCTAAGGCTTGCTCTCCGTTATCCGGTTGGGAAATGATCAAGTTTTCAATATCAACGCCCAATTTTTCCGCATAATGACGGTCGAAAGCGTGCTCCGCATCAATAAAAGCGGCAATACCTCCGGCTTTTTGAGCTTCGGCAATAGCGTGTAACGTTAACGTGGTTTTACCCGAAGATTCCGGGCCGTATATTTCAATAATTCTTCCTTTTGGATAGCCGTTTACACCCAAAGCTAAATCCAAACCTAACGAACCGGATGGAATAACTTCTACTTCCTCTACCGCTCTGTCGCCCATTTTCATTACGGTTCCTTTGCCGTAAGCTTTGTCTAGTTTGTCAAGGGTTAGTTGTAACGCTTTTAATTTGGCTTCTTTTTCTGAACTCATTTTTTAAAAATTTAGTGGCATAAAAATAATGCTTTTTTTGTTGTTATGTTGTTCTGACGGCAGGAGTTTTGAACAAATT
>JBEBBH010000010.1:0-6834 GCA_041158485.1 Bacteroidota bacterium
ATACGGTTTGGTTCAAAATTATTTTCGACGAGTTTTATCATTATTTGGAAGATCACAAGATTTAAGAATGAATAATGCTGAAGGCAGATTTCATAATCAATCAAAAATCAAAAATCGTTAATCAACAATCTCAAATCTTATGAAAGTCACCGTTTCCCGCAAAGCTCATTTTAATGCTGCCCACCGATTGTATCGCAAAGATTGGTCGATGGAACAAAACGATGCTGTATTCGGAAAGTGCAACAATCCCAATTTTCACGGCCACAATTACGAGTTGATAGTTTCGGTTACCGGCGAGATTGACACTGAAACCGGCTATGTGATTGATGTGAAGATTTTATCAGACTTGATTAAGGAACACATCGAAAATGCTTTCGACCATAAGAATCTGAATTTAGATGTTCCTGAATTCGCCGATTTAAACCCGACCGCCGAGAACATAGTAGTGGTGATTTGGAACAAATTGCGAAATCATATCGCTGCTGATAAAGACTTAGAAGTGGTTTTATACGAAACCCCAAGAAATTTTGTGACTTACAAAGGATAATTATGGCAATTAAAGTCGGCGATAAACTCCCTCATTTTACGGCTACAGACAGCGATGGGAATGCTTTTGACAGCAAGATGTATGACGGAAAATCATTAGTCATTTATTTTTATCCTAAAGACGACACGCGAGTTTGTACCGAACAAGCTTGTTCTTTCCGAGATCAATACGAAGATTTTAAGGCTTTGGGTGCCGAAGTTATTGGTGTTAGCAGTGATTCTGTAAAGTCACACCAAAAGTTTGCTTCCCGTTATCGTTTGCCTTTTATCTTATTGTCTGATGGCAATAAAAAACTCCGAAAACTATTTGGCGTTCCTAATGATTTATTGGGGTTGCTACCCGGCAGAGTGACGTATGTGGTAGATAAAAATGGTATTGTTCAGCTGGTGTTTAATAGTATGTCGGGTAAAATTCACATTCAAAAAGCCTTACAAATCCTCAAAACAATGTAAGTTTGTCAAAAATACCAAGCATGTTTTTTTATCCATTGCAATTTGAACCGATTCTGAAAGAAAGAATTTGGGGCGGAACCAAATTGAAAACCTTACTCAACAAACCTATAACCTCTGAAATTACCGGCGAGAGTTGGGAGATTTCTACTGTTGAAAATGATGTTAGTGTTGTGGCCAATGGCGCTTTTACCGGTAAAACGCTCAATGAGTTAATCGATTTGTATCCTGCAGAAATTCTGGGGAAGAAAGTCTACGCCCAATTTGGCAAGCAATTTCCGTTGTTGTTTAAATATTTAGACGCCCGAGAAGACTTATCCATTCAATTGCATCCCAATGACGAATTGGCTAAAAAACGTCATAATTCGTTTGGAAAAACAGAAATGTGGTATGTGATGCAAGCCGATGACAATGCCCGATTGATTGTAGGTTTCAAAGAAAAATCTTCTCCGGAAGAGTATCTTTCGCATCTCAAAAACAAAACCTTACTCGATATTTTAGACACTAAAAAAGTGCAATCCGGTGACGTTTTTATGTTGGAAACCGGAACCATTCATGCTATCGGAGCCGGAACAGTCATCGCCGAAATTCAGCAAACCTCCGATATTACTTACCGTGTATACGATTTTGACCGCAAAGATGCCAACGGGAATACCCGCGAATTGCACGTAGATTTGGCTTTGGATGCTTTGAATTACGACAAAATCGAAGCCCAACGCTTTTACGATAAAAACGAAAATACAGCCAATGCCGTTGTTGATTGTCCGTATTTTACAACCTGTTTTATTCCGTTAAAAGGATCAGCCGTTTTTTCTAAAACCAATGACTCTTTTAGGGTTTTGATGGCTGTGGAAGGCGATTTTAGTTTGTTGGTTAATGGTGAATCTTATTATTACAAAAAAGGAAGTACGGTATTACTTCCGGCGGTTATCACTGATTATCAGTTGGACGGACAAGCTTCGGTTTTGGAAATTTCCATTTCGTAGTTGCTGTTCTAAAGATTTGACGTATTTTTGTCGAAATTTTAAAATTACAAGAAAATGGCAAGTGTTAAGAATTTAAAGAAAGACATCAACTTTGTTTTAGGAGATATTATCGAAGCGGTATACATTTATGAAATGACTACCACCGGAAAACCTTCTGAACATACCAATGCTATCATAGACGAAGCCATCGCTTCTTTCGACGCTTTAATCACTAAAGTGAATGCTAAAAACGTGGAGAACAAAAAAGCGCATTTTAAACAAATCAATGCCGATTTAGAACAAACTGCTAATCAATTGGTTGAAAAAATCAACGCTTTATAGCCATAAAAAAGTGCCAAAATATTTTGGAAATTAAAATTCAAAAAATATATTTGCACTCACATTGAGACGCCGGTGTAGCTCAGCTGGCTAGAGCAGCTGATTTGTAATCAGCAGGTCGTGGGTTCGAGTCCCTCTATCGGCTCAATAAAAAAACCATCACTAATTAGTGATGGTTTTTTGTTTTTACAATATCTCCATTGAAAACCATTCCTATTTTCTATCTTTGTCGGCTTTTTAAAAAATAAATCATGTTTGGAAACAAAGTATTGAAAGGAGTTTTTCTTGTAGGACTTGGGGCTACAAGTTATGGGATGTTGGCTACTTTTGTCAAACTGGCTTATGCTGATGTAAGTTCGCAAGGATTGCACTACACTCCAGCAGAAGTGATCACTGCCCAGTTTGTTATTGGGATACTCGTGATTTTTGGGATTACCCTGTTTCAGAAGAATAGAAAAGGCAATACTGCCCTAAAACCTTCTGTGGTTGATATCAAAAAGTTGCTGGTTTTAGGAACATCAACCGGATTGACCAGTATTTTTTATTATTTGGCGGTCAAATATATTCCGGTTTCTATTGGTATCGTTTTGTTAATGCAAACCGTTTGGATGGGTGTGGTTTTAGAAATGGTATTGGACAAAAAAAGACCTTCTAATATCAAAATTGTTTCGGTATTTGTGGTATTGTTCGGTACTGCTTTGGCCACTAAATTATTTTCGGGAAATTTTGAACTTGACTGGCGCGGGATTGTACTCGGACTTCTGGCAGCAGCGTCGTTTACCACAACTATGTATGCAGCCAATAAAGTAGCGACATCAGTGTCGTCGGCAGAGCGCAGTTTGTATATGTTGTTGGGCGGCGCAGTAGTCGTTTTATTTTTTGCTTTATTTACACAACAAACACCTTTCAATGTTGACATTTTTTACAAATGGGGTATTATAATAGCGCTTTTTGGAACTATTATTCCGCCCATGTTACTCAATGCCGGTTTTCCTCTAACCGGAATTGGTTTGGGTAGTATTGTATCCGCTTTAGAATTACCGGTATCGGTGATGATGGCATTTGTACTGCTTCATGAAACGGTTGTTTTTTCTCAGTGGATAGGCATCGTTCTCATTATTTTAGCCATAGTCCTGATGAATGTCAATTGGCAGAAAAAGCCAAAGAGCTAAAGTTTTTACATTTCATAGTAGTAATGTCTTAGGGAATTATTGATTGCTTATTATGAAGAGAAAGGTATTTTTTTAAACTACTTTTCTCTTTATTTTTGTGAGATGAATTCACTTTTTCCTACCGAAAAAATCAGTTTCGAACTACCCGATGCGGAAATCGAGTATTTCCCCGGTTTCTTTAACACCGATAAAGCGGCGACACTTTTCAAGCAACTGCAAAGCGACATTCCGTGGCAGCAGGATGACATCACGGTTTTTGGGAAAACCCATCCGCAACCCCGATTGACCGCACTTTTCGGCAATGAAGGCAAGCCGTATTCTTATTCCAATATCGTAATGCAGCCTCATCCGTGGAATCCGTTGTTGGTTTATATCAAAGACGAAATAGAAACGGTTTGCGGAACGCAGTTTACCACAGTCTTACTCAATTACTACAGAGACGGCAAAGACAGTAACGGTTGGCATGCCGACAACGAAAGGGAATTGGGTCGCAATCCGGTGATTGCCTCAGTAAGTTTTGGAGTTGAGCGCGTCTTTCATTTGCAACACAACACTATCAAAGAACAAAAACTAAAAATTACCTTAGAGCACGGCAGTTTGTTGTTGATGAAAGGAACAACGCAACATTTCTGGAAACATCAAATTCCAAAAACTACCAAGGATATTGGTCCGAGAATCAATCTTACTTTTAGGGTGATTAAGTAATAACGGATTTTGGTATATTTGATAAAAAATACCGTTATGAACGAAATAATCGATTATTTTTCCACTATTCCTTCTGCACATAGGGCTTTGATCTTGGCCGGAGGTATTGCTTTGTTTTGGTTGATTGAAAGTGCTGTACCGTTTGTGAAATTCAGCTACAACAAATGGCAACACGCCGGGATTAATATCTTTTTCACACTAACGACTATCGTAGTTAATTTTTGTCTGGCTTTTATTTTAATCCATACCGCGCAATGGACCGTAGATCATAATTTTGGCTTACTCCATTGGTTACCCGAAATGAATCCTTGGTTATACGCCATAGCGGGTTTGTTATTGTTGGATTTCATCGGTGCTTATTTGGCGCATTTGGTCGAACATAAAGTTAAGTTTTTGTGGCGTTTCCATCTCATTCACCATACCGATACTTGGATTGATACGACATCCGGTAATCGTCATCATCCCGGAGAAAGCGTTATTCGATTTGTATTTACCACTTTAGGTGTGTTGTTGGTTGGCAGTCCGATGTGGATGGTGTTTTTGTACCAAACTTTATCGGTAGTAGCGACACAATTCACTCATGCCAATATTGCCTTGCCGAAGCGAATGGATAAAATAATGAGTTTCGTTTTGGTTTCTCCCGATATGCATAAAGTACACCATCATTACAAATTACCTTATACAGACAGTAATTACGGCAACATTTTTTCGGTTTGGGACAGACTATTCGGTACTTTCAGTTACTTAGAACGCGAGGAACTGGTGTACGGAGTCGACACGCATATGCAACCTAAAGAGCACAATGACTTGAAAAATTT
Source organism: Bacteroidota bacterium (assembly GCA_041158485.1). Lineage (GTDB taxonomy): Bacteria > Bacteroidota > Bacteroidia > Flavobacteriales > Flavobacteriaceae > Flavobacterium. The sequence goes on from JBEBBH010000010.1 coordinate 4,996, forward strand.
ATTAGCTATTCCTTTTCAAAAATACCGTTCTCCCGAAAGTGATGCTTAAAAAATAAGACAGCCGATAGCAACTAATTAATTTTTTTAGTAATATTGAAATACAATTAGTCAGTTGAAATCTATATCTAATAATGCTTTTACAGTAATGAAAAAAAGTAAGCTTGCAGAATTTGACAGCGAAATGATTGAAAGAGTTGTCAGTATGGCTCAAGAGGAACGCAAACCTTTTGAAGTGATTAAAGAGGAATTCGGATTAACCGAAAATGAGGTGACCGAGTTGATGCGCAAACGCTTGTCAAAAGACAATTTCGAGCTTTGGAAGAAGAAAGCCGTCGGCAGTAAGCCTAAACCCAAACCCATTGTTGATGATTTTGACGATGATTTAGACAGTAAATACTACATCAAAAATAAATTTGATTAAACTTTAACTCTTGTTCAACAAGAGTTTTTTTATTTAATGGCGATTTTTGTCACTATGAAATCCGCTACTTTCACGATTGATCAAATAGACAGAATTATCGAAATGGCTTGGGAAGACAGAACGCCCTTTGAAGCCATCAAGTTTCAGTTTGGTATATCCGAGCAAGAAACCATCGAAATCATGCGTCGTGAAATGAAACCTTCCAGCTTTAAATTGTGGCGCGAACGCGTGCAGGGCAGAAGTACTAAGCATGCCAAGTTACGCGTTTCCGGAATCGATCGATTCAAATGTACCCTTCAAAGACAAATTACGCACAACAAAATTTCGAAGCGTTAAATCTCTTTTTAGTTAATCAAACCTAAAATGTTAAAATCAAGTGTAACTATTGTTTACATTTGGTGTCTTATTCCAAAAAATAAATTTTCCCATCATGAAGAAATTAGTGTTGACGGCTGTTTTAGCCTTTTCCCTTTTCAGTTTTACGGCAGTTGCTCAAAAAAAGGCAGCAGCTTCTACTTTGCCTGTTAAAGTCGCCATCGATTTAAATCAAGTGAAAGACGACAAAGTAATGGTTACGATTACGCCGCCAACGATTACGACTCCGGAGGTGATTTTTCATATCCCTAAAACGGTTCCAGGAACTTATTCGGCAGACAATTACGGAAAGTTGATAGCCGATTTTAAAGCATTCGATAAAGGCGGAAAAGAATTAACTGTGACCAAAACTGACGACAATTCATGGCAAATTGCCAATGCCAAAACCTTGTCTAAAATTACCTATTGGGTAAATGATACTTATGATACGGAAACGGGAAGAGGTTTCGGAAAAGATGAAATTTTCTCTCCGGCCGGTACTAACATCGACGAAGGCAAAAATTTCATGTTGAACAATCACGGGTTTGTGGGCTATTTTCAAGGAAAATTGGATGTGCCTTACAGCATGACCATCACGCATCCTGCTACACTTTTCGGCGCTACTTCTTTAGTAGATTCCAATAAAAGTGATACGGTTGATACGTTCAATGTAAACCGATATTTCGATTTGACTGACAATCCGATCATGTATGCCAAACCGGATAACGTTACGATTACTGTTGACGGGATGGAGATTTTATTCAGCGTGTATTCACCCAATGGTGTGCATACTGCCAAATCACTTTTGCCGGATTTAGAGAAAACCATGCGTGCTCAAAAAGCTTTTATGGGTGCCATCAACGATAATAAAAAATACACTGTATTATTGTATTTATCCGATATGCAAAAGGCTGATGCAAAAGGTTTCGGTGCTTTAGAACATCATACTTCTACCACAGTGGTTTTCCCCGAAATGATGCCTGCAGGTGCTTTGGGCGAACAAATTAAGGATGTAGTGTCTCACGAGTTTTTCCACATCGTAACACCACTTTGTATCCACTCTA
>JBEBBH010000011.1:0-4303 GCA_041158485.1 Bacteroidota bacterium
CAGGAAATGGTTGCTCTAATACCACAACTGCGACAGTGACTGTTTATGCTCCATTGACTGCACCCGTAATTACTGCCTCACAAACCGTTTGCGAATTATCAACTCCGGCAGCTTTAACGCTTTCCACAGCTCCAACAGGAGGCTCAGGAGTCTATACTTATCAATGGCAAAGCAGTCCGGACAATGTTAATTTTACCAATATTGCTGGGGCTACCAATGCTACCTATCAGCCCCCATTCTTAAATAATGGAGCTAACGATGTTTTTTATAAATTAGTAGTAAACAATACCTGTGGAAGTATTACAAGTAACGAGGTATTTGTGGAGGTTGTTAGCAACATAGGATTTACATTTGGTTTAAATAATGTTCCAACCACTGCGTTATGCCCTTCAACATCATTTACGCCTCAAATATCATCTTTACACTTATCAACCTCCGCCGTTCGATTCAATTGGACAGCAGATGCAAACTTTATTTCACCAAGTACCGGAGGTCCGGTTGGAACTACGGGAGCGGCATTTTTTATTTTTAGAACCTCAACCGGAAATATTGGTCCTTTAACCACTCAAAATAATACTAACGCAACTGTAACCACACAAGTTACTATAACCCCAAGTGTTTATAATTTCCCTGGCCCACCTTCCGGAGCTTTTCTGTGCAGCACATCGCCACAAATACTAAATGTAACCATCAGACCAAGACCGGTAGCCTCTGCTGTTGCCCTGGAAAACACCATTTGTAATGGGAGTGGTGCCAACATACAAGTGACCGGAAACATCACTGATGCCAACATGACTTTCTCATGGACACGCAACAACACCACCAATGTAACAGGTACTAATTCCGGAACTTCCGGGAATATCGCTCCCGGTGGTATATTTACGATTGCCAATACACTCACTAACAATTCGATAAATGTCCAAAATGTGACTTTTACCATTACACCATCTTCAAATGGATGTACCGGAAGCCCTATTACAGTAACCATCAGTATTGCGCCATCGGTTACATCAGGTACTATAGCCGCTAATCAAACCATTTGTTCCGGCGGCGACCCGGTAGCGTTCACTCAATCCGTTGCAGCAACCGGTTCCAACCTGACTTACCAATGGCAAAGCAGCACTGATAATATTTCTTTTACCAACATTACAGGAGCTAATTCAGTCACTTATGATGCTGGTACATTAACCCAAACAACTTGGTTCAGAAGGATTACAATTTCAACTGTAAATGGTAAGGAATGTTATGCTACCTCTAACACCATCCAAGTAAACGTTAACAGTATTAACCCCGGATCAATATCCGGAAATCAAACTATTTGTTCGGGTGGAGATCCATTGGCATTCACGGATGTTAATGCAATAGGCGGCGGCACCATCTCTTATCAATGGCAAAGTAACACTACCGGATGTAGCGGAAGCTGGACTAACATTGCAGGAGCTAATTCAGCCACTTACGATGCGCCTTCGGGAGTAACGGTAACTACTTACTACCGCAGAATGGCAACTTCTTTACTTAACAGCGTTGGTTGTTCAGATTACAGCAATTGTATTGTTGTTACTGTAAACGAAGTAACCGGAGGTGTTATTGCCGACAATCAAACCTTATGTGGTAATAACCCTGCAGCTTTTAGTGTAATTGCTCCTTCAACAGGTTCGGGTACTTTAACCTACCAATGGCAAAGAAGCACCACCGGTTGTTCAGGGCCATGGACTACAATCTCAGGCGCTACAGGTGCTACTTATGATGCGCCTTCCGGATTAGTAGCAACCACTTACTATCAACGCATAACCATTTCTACATTGAATGGTGTGCAATGTTCTGCAGAGAGTAATTGTGTAACCGTAACTCTCAATCCTGTTACCGGAGGCGCAATAGGAGGTAACAGAACCGTATGTTACGGAGGAGATCCGAATGCCTTTACCGAAATCACCGCTGCAACAGGAAGCAATCTGACTTATCAATGGCAAATGAGCTTGGTTGGGGGCGCAGGCCCTTGGGTTGACATAGCAGGTGCAACAAATGCAGCTTACGATGAAACTGGACCTATTTACCAAACCACATACTACAGAAGAGTGGTTACCGCTACCGTTAATGCAACAAGTTGTACGGCCAACTCTAACTTTATTACCGTCTTTGTAAATAATGTTACTCCTCCGACAATTGACGGAAACCAAAGTGTATGTGACAGTTCTGATAGCCCAAGCGCGTTCAATGTAACGGTTGCCGCTTCAGGAACAGGAACTTTAACCTATCAATGGCAAAGAAGTGTTGTAGGCTGTTCCGGCCCATGGACAAACATTTCGGGCGCTACAAGTGCTACTTACACTCCTACTCCGGTAACGCAAACAACTTATTATCAAGTTAGAGTAACATCTACCCTAAACAGTGTTCAATGTATAGCTTTCAGCAATTGTACAGAAATCACTTCTTATGCCAAAACTTGGAATGGAAGTATCAGTACCGATTGGAATAACCCTACTAACTGGACACCAAATGGCGTACCAACTGCGGCACATTGTGTGGTCATTCCGAATGTGACAAATGACCCTATTATTTCCGGGGCTAACTTTGAAGCTTTTGCCTCTAATATTAGTTTACTTTCTAATGCCAAATTGGAAGTTAATGCCACCAATACCTTGACAGTTAACAATTATGTAAGCGTTTACCACTCGGCAACTTTTAACATCAAAAACGGGGCTAGTTTGGTACAAATTAATGATAATGCTGTCAATACTGGGAACATCAAATACACCAGAACCTCAAGAGCAATGACTCGTTTTGCCTATGTATACTGGGGTTCACCGGTAGCCGGAAGTGTATTTTCACAAATCCCGAGTCAATTTGACTACAAATACAGATGGCAATCGGGTGCCATGAACGGAACTTGGGTACCGCTTGCAACCACTGCACCGGGTGAAGGATTTATTACCAGAGTTAGAAATGCAGCGCCATTTAACTCAGGAACCGGAACCATCGATTTTAATTTTACCGGTGTTCCTAACAACGGAATTATCAATGTTAATGTTGATAGCTTTGATGCAAGTTCATTGGTAACGGGCAATACAACCTTACTTTCTAATCCGTATCCGAGTCCGATTGATGCCACAGCTTTCTTGACACATCCAAACAATACTGAGTTAGGCGGAACCTTATTTTTCTGGACCTCTGTTACATTGTACTCTGGCGCCGGGCCATATAATTTCCAAGATTATGCCAGCTGGAACTTAACCGGTTCAACAGCAACTACTCCTGCGAGTGACGCATCCAATATGTCGTTGTTACCAAACGGTAAAATTTCGACCGGTCAAGGATTTTTCGCTCAGGTGTTTGCCGATGGTCAAATTAGTTTCGACAACAGTATGAGAATTTCAGGTAGCAATGCCCAATTTTTCAGAAACGCCAACAGCACTATGTCGGAAAAACACAGAATTTGGTTAAACTTATCGAATAGTCAAAATAAATTCCGTCAAACGCTAATTGGCTATGTTGCCGGAGCCACCAACGAGTTAGATCGTTTGTACGACGGTACGACTTTTACCTCAAATGAAATCAATATCTATTCGTTAGTAAACGATTCAAAATTAGTAATTCAAGGTAAAGCCCTTCCTTTTGACCAAAACGATGTAGTTCCTATCGGTTACTCGATAACTGCTGCGGGTGATTACACTATTGCAATTGACCATATGGATGGTGTATTTGAAAATAACCAAACGGTTTATTTAAAAGACAAGCTATTGAATGTAGTTCACGATATAAAAACGAATGCCTATTCCTTTGCTACTGCCGCAGGAACTTTTGACAATCGTTTTGAAATTGTATTCAATGCCAATGCTTTAGGAACCGGTGATTTGGAAGGCAACAATGCTGTAGCTTATGTAAAAGACAACCAATTGCATATCGATTCAGTTGTCAACATTAAGGAAATTGAGGTTTACGAGTTGTCCGGCAAAAAACTAAATACGATTACCAACAACGATTTAGACACTTCACTTTCAACGGCCTTTAACTACCCGAACGGGGTTTACATCATCAAAGTAATATTGGATAACGATGTAATTGTTCCGATAAAAGTAGCTAAGTAAAAAGATGTTTTGATTGGATTTCTTAATCCAAAAAAAGTTTTAACATAAAAAAACGTCCTGAATAATCAGGACGTTTTTGTTTGTGATAAGAGAAGTAAATTACTTCACCAAAGTCATTTCATCAACAATGTGCTTGGCGCCTGAGTAATTCTCAATGACCCACAACACATAACGAATATCAACGTTAATGGTTCTTTGTAATTTGCTGTCGAAGATAA
>JBEBBH010000012.1:0-2703 GCA_041158485.1 Bacteroidota bacterium
TTGGCGCCGGAACCGGATTGATCGCTTTGATGTTGGCCCAAAGAAGCCATGCCGAGCAGATTGACGCTATAGAGATAGATGAAAACGCCTTTGAACAATGCGTAGACAATTTTGAAAATTCGCCTTGGAATGACCGTTTATTTTGCTTTCACGCCTCGCTGGACAATTTTATGGAAGACTTGGAAGACGAAGAGTACGATTTGATCGTTTCCAATCCGCCGTTTTACAGCGAAGATTACAAAACCGAAAATGAATCGAGAGATTTAGCGCGCTTTCAGGATGCTTTGCCTTTTGAAGATTTAGTAGAAGCCGCTTCGGTACTGCTTTCTGAAAATGGAATTTTGTCGGTCATTATTCCTTTTAAAGAAGAAGAAAAATTTATTGCTTTAGCTAAAGAATGTAATTTATTTCCTTTCAAAATTACCCGTGTGAAAGGCACTCCGACTTCCGAAATCAAAAGAAGTTTGATAGCATTTTCGTTTACTAAAATTGACGAATTCCCTATTGACGAATTGATCATCGAAACGGCCAGACACCAATATACCGCCGAATACATAACGCTTACCCAAGATTTTTACTTAAAAATGTAAGTTTGTCAAGTTGGTAAAAAAATCTTAATTAACACTACTTTATCAGTTAGCGAAAACGAAAGCAGTACTTTAGAGGTGTCATCTTTAAAGCCTTACTATTGAAGCCAACTGTACTCTTTTTATTGATTATCTCAATAACTTCTTGTCTTGCTCAAAACCCAAAAGAGCTGCACGGGAAAATAGTTTGCGAAGGAAAAGGCATTGCTGCTGTCGACTTGGTAAACCTGACTTCTAAAAAAAGCACTACTACCGATAATCAAGGTCATTTTAGCATAAGCATGGCCGTTGGCGACGAATTATATATACTTTCCAAAGAATACATCGATTTCAAACTCAAAATTACCGAAACGCAATTCAATCAAAACCAATTGACGATTACCATTGAAAAGAAACCCATAGCCTTGGAAGATGTTGAAATTGTGAACAAGTCGAGTTTAAAAGTGCAAATCTCTCAAGCTGATATAGACGCCATAAAACTCGCCAAACAAAGCCAAGCGCTGAAAGTAGTTAATGTATACGACGGAACCATTGAAAACGGCGTCGACTTTGTGCGGATGTTCAAAGGCATCTCAAATTGGTTTAAAAACAAAGACAAAGAACCGCAGCAAAAACCCGTTCCGCTACCAAGTTTTAAAGATTTCCTCAGTAGTCATTACGACCGCAACTTTTACCTGAACAACCTCAAGCTAAAACCCGAAGAAATCGATTTGTTCATTGCGTATTGCGAAACTGATGCTCGAGCAGCTGTGTTAGCCGCACGCCAAGACATCCTGGAAATGGCTGATTTCTTGTTTGAAAAAAACGAAGCGTTTCAAAAACTCGAGCGTTGAGTGTAAAGCTACTGCCCTAGCCCGGATGGCAGCGGCATCCTTTTTTGTTTTGACAAAAACAAAAAAGATAGAGCGGATAGCCGGATAAAGCTTCAAAAAATTATAACAATTGTTGATTGAGATTTTAACTTAGATTGTGTAGCTTTGCAAACGTTTTCGTAAACCAAATTTTAAACTATGCGACCAGATTTATTTCAAGCTCCGGATTATTATTTATTGGATGATTTATTAACGGAAGAACACAAATTAGTGCGTGATTCTGCGCGTGCGTGGGTGAAGCGTGAAGTTTCGCCTATCATTGAAGACTATGCACAACGTGCGGAATTCCCAAAACAAATCATCAAAGGTTTGGGAGAAATTGGCGGATTTGGTCCATATATTCCCGAGGAATACGGCGGTGCCGGTTTAGACCAAATTTCGTATGGTTTAATCATGCAGGAAATTGAAAGAGGTGACTCGGGTGTGCGCTCTACCTCATCGGTACAATCGTCATTGGTGATGTATCCGATTTGGAAATTCGGAACCGAAGAGCAACGCATGAAATACTTACCCAAATTAGCCACCGGAGAATTCATGGGCTGTTTCGGATTAACCGAACCGGATTTTGGTTCAAATCCAAGCGGTATGGTAACCAACTTCAAGGATATGGGCGACCATTATTTATTGAACGGTGCCAAAATGTGGATTTCGAATGCGCCGTTTGCGGACATAGCTGTAGTTTGGGCTAAAAATGAAGAAGGCAGAATTCACGGTTTAATCGTGGAGCGCGGTATGGAAGGTTTTACCACGCCGGAAACACACAACAAATGGTCGTTGCGTGCTTCGGCTACCGGTGAATTGATTTTTGACAACGTAAAAGTGCCAAAAGAAAACCTATTACCGGGCAAATCAGGTCTTGGGGCGCCAATGATGTGTTTGGATTCGGCTCGTTACGGTATTGCTTGGGGCGCTATTGGTGCTGCCATGGATTGTTACGACACTGCTTTGCGTTATGCCAAAGAAAGAATACAGTTTGACAAACCTATCGCCGCTACGCAATTACAGCAAAAGAAATTAGCCGAAATGATTACCGAAATCACCAAAGCACAATTGTTGACTTGGCGATTAGGTGTTTTGAGAAATGAAGGTAAAGCCACTACGGCTCAAATTTCGATGGCGAAAAGAAACAACGTGGATATGGCGATTAACATTGCGCGCGAAGCCCGTCAAATCTTGGGAGGCATGGGAATCACCGGGGAATACTCTATCATGCGCCACAGCATGAACTTAGAAAGTGTAATTAC
>JBEBBH010000013.1:0-5055 GCA_041158485.1 Bacteroidota bacterium
TTCGGTAGAACAATATCCAACCTTAAAGGCCAATGAAAACTTCTTGAAATTACAAGACGAATTGGCCAGCACTGAAAATCAAATTTTAACTGCCAGAACGCGTTTCAATGAAGTAGTTCAAGAATACAACAATTATGTTCTGGCTATGCCGCAAAGTATTTTCTTAGGCAAATACAAAGAAAAACCATACTTCAAAGCAGTTGAAGGTGCTGAGAAACCGGTAGAAGTAAAATTCTAATCCCATACGATGTCTAAAGTAGAAGATTTTCTAACTCCGGAAGAAGAGCAAGAAATTGTAGCAGCCATTCGCACGGCTGAAAAAAACACTTCGGGAGAAATCAGAGTACATCTTGAAAAACACACTTCCATTGCGGCGTTTGATCGCGCGATGGAAGTTTTCCATTTGTTAAAAATGGACCAAACCGAGTTGAAAAACGGCGTTTTGATTTACTTGGCCGTGAAAGATAAAACCTTTGTGATTTGCGGTGATAAAGGCATTAACGACTTGGTTCCGAATAATTTTTGGGATTCAACGCGAGATGTGATGGCAACCCATTTCAAAGAAGGTCGTTTCAAACAAGGCTTGATTGACGGGATTTTGCGCGCCGGAGAGCAATTGCAAAAATACTTTCCTTACCAAGAAGGTGATACCAACGAATTGTCCAACGAAATATCAAAAGGATAAACATGAAAATTCCAAATCTTACAATTCAATCTCCAATGCATTTGAAGAATAAATGGGTTTTCAAATTCGTCCTATTGACAGCTATTCTATTTGGAAATTTAACTTTTGCCCAATTTACCATTCCCAAAGTTCCGGCGGAACAAACATCGGTTTACGATTATGCCGACGTTTTACAACCTGACGAAGAAGCACAGCTGAAAGAGAAACTGATTCGTTATTCGGATTCTACCACTACCCAAATTGTGGTAATAACCATTGAAAGCCTACAAGGCGAAGACATCGGAATTTTAACTCCGAAATGGGGACATGCTTGGGGAATCGGCGGTAGTGAAAAAAACGACAATGGCGTTATCATTTTGTTAGCCGAAAAAGAACGCAAAATATGGATTTCGGCTGGTTATGGTTTAGAAGACCGATTAACGGCCGGAATAGGCGGAGAAATTACCAGAAACATTATCATTCCCGAATTCAAAGCCGGCAGTTATTACAAAGGCCTTGACAAAGGAACGGACGCTTTGTTTGATGTTTTTAAAGGCAAATACAAAGGCGAACGCAAAAAGGCTAAGAAAGATGGCTCTGTTCCAATTGTACCTATCATTATCATCATTATAGTAATCATTTTTATCATTGCTAAAAACAAAGGCAACGGCGGTGGCAATCACGGCAATCGCGGTGGCTTTGACTTAGCCGACATCATCATTCTGAGCAGTTTGGGTCGCGGCGGAGGCGGTGGCTTTGGCGGTTCATCCGGTGGTGGTTTTGGAAGCGGTGGCTTCGGTGGCGGATTTGGCGGTGGTGGATTCTCGGGCGGCGGTTCGGGCGGAAGTTGGTAATTCATCCTCAAACCGGAAAGCCAAAATAATCATTACAATAGTATTATAAAAAACTCGGTCTCGTTAATTAACGAGACCGAGTTTTTTTGTTTAATCCGTTATAAAGATACCACCTTCTCCTTTTTTCTTGCCGCCAAACTTTTCGAGTTTATAGGTTAGTGAAAACATCACGTAACGGCGCAATACGGTATTTTCAGAATCGATAATGGCTGTTGGCGTAATGGTTCGGGTGGCGTTTTGGTTTTGGTCTAATAAGTCGTAGACTTTAACTTTGGCTAAAAATTGATCTTTAAAGAAATTATAGCCCAAACTCAGATTCCACAAGTAGAAATCCTTTTTGTAACCATCGGCTATATTGGAATTGAAATTGTATCCGAAATCGCTCCCGATGACAAACTTTTTAGGCACATAGGAAGTGATTTCCAATTTGGCATTATGGACAAAGTTTTGGGCGTTATCAATGATATAGTTCTTGTAATTGGTTGTGTTAAGAGTATAGCGATAACTTGGTGCTATGGTAATTAATTCGTCTATACTCCAAGTTAAATTTACCCTCGGATTAATCTGTAAACCTTTCGACTCAAATTCAACCGCATTGGTCAACCCTTTGTTGGAATCATAATTAAAATTAATACCGGCACCGTAACGCAAGGTTCTTTTTTCTTTTTTGAACGACTTATTCCAATTCACTCCGAAATACGAGTTGTAAACAACATCTACGTTTTGATAGGTCGTTGTTGCCTTAAAATTAGTATCAAAAACGGTAGAAGACACTACGGCATCCTGACTCAAATTAAAACCGGAATAGATATAATACCCGGAACGGCTTGGGTAATCGTAATCGTTGAAACTAAAGTATAAATTGTGTCTTTGTGTTGGTTTAAGCGCATCATTCCCGACAAAAGTACTTAACGGATTAGATAAATTTTCCACCGGTAATACCTGATTGGCTTGCGGCAATTGCACCCCAAAATCGTAGAAGGAATAAATCGATTTGGATTTTCCCATACGGTGACTGATGTAGCCTTTAATTCTAGGGAAAACGTAGTTTTTGTTGCGATTGGTAGTCACGCCTAAATAGTTCGAACGTGCATCAAACGTAACAAACTCCGGACCAATGTTAATGCGCCCGTTGGTTTTGTTTTTCCCTAAAATCAATCCCGTTGAGGGGAAGAATGTGGTGGCTTTAGAGGAAGTTTCATTCGATTGCAAATCGTTGAAATCATTATACGCTACGCCATCAAAATCAAAAGTATTTAAGGTGTTTTTGATGTTGCGATACGTGACTTCCGAAGTCAAGCTCAATCGAAGCGAATCGGCTATAGGCTCGCCAAATCGGACTTCAAGCTTTACAAAATCGTTATTGGTTTTGTCCCACTGATTTTGATTCCTGATATCGTCGGGCGTAGTATCGGTAAAGAGTGTAGCCGAATTGGTATTTACAAAATTATCTCGCCGTTGGAACTCCGATTCAAAATTAATCGACATACCACGGTTTTTCTTCAAAAATTGTTTGCTGTAACTGGCTTCTGTCCCAAAGGTAGTGAAGTCGTTTTCGCTGTAATCGTCGTTGGTGCTCGAATTCAGTTCGTCTGAAGCTTCATTAACAGTAACTTGATTTCTGGACGATTTGTTGTAACTCTTGGTTTTTTGAAAGCTCGGATTGATGTAAATGGTATTCAAAGAATCTATAGCAATTTCGAAATCCATATCTAAAGTATGTCCGTTACTACCGCTTCTACTGAAACCATTAGAATTGGTAAATGTTTTGCCTTCCGGAAGCAAGTTGATTCTGTCTGTACGGGTAGTATTCTCGGTTTCGGCATTGGAAAAATAATAGCTGCCACTTTGGTCTATCTTCTTCATCCATTTGTCTTGGTAATTCACCCCAACCAAATTCGACCTTGTAATACCGCGATTGCCGCCGAACGACATATTGTTAATCCCGAAGCTGCCATCATCGTTGTAAAAGACTGAAGAATTTCGGCCGCCGCCCATATTGTCAAACACTTCGTCCATGGAAAAACCGATGGAGTTGATGTTGTTAGACGAGGCCAAGACACTGACTTTCCGTTCGCCTTTAAAATAATTGAGCAATAAACTCGATTCATACCGTTTGTCCGAACCTGTTCCGGCTACTACTTTCCCAAAAAAGCCTTTGTTTTTTTCTTCTTGTATGGTGAGATTAATGGTTTTTTCTTGAGAACCGGAAGCTTCTCCGGAAATCTCTTCCGCTTTGGTTTTGGTGTCCACTACTTGGACCTTATCAATTAGTTCCGCCGGTAAGTTTTGGGTGGCGATTTTACCGTCTTTCCCGAAGAACGGCTTACCATTCACCAAAATATTATTCACCTCCTGACCGTTGACAGTGATTTTTCCTTCGGGTGTGATTTCTACGCCGGGCAATTGTTTGAGTAACGCTTCAACGTTGGCATCGGCACCGACTTTAAAAGAAGCGGCATTGAACTCCAATGTGTCTTTTTTGATACGGATTGGCGGGATTTCGGCTTTCACCACTACTTCATCTAATTGATTCGTAGCTTCTTTGAGTTCGATGGTGCCAAAATCTTTATCACTGACCAATGAAGTCATTTCTTCCTTAAAATCCTGGTAACTGATATAAGATACTTTCAACGCTACCGGCTTGTCTATCTTTTTGATTTTAAAAGAAAACGCTCCCATTTTGTTGGTAATGGTGTAATCTACAATGGAAGAATCTTTCACCGATGTCAGATACACCGTTGCTGATTCGATGGGCAATTTGGTGGTTTGATCAATTACTTTACCCTTTAAGGAAAGGGTTTGGCCCAAAGTAACAGTAGAGAAAAGAACAAATAGGGCTAGGTAAAGCGATTTTGGCATAAAAAAAATTTAGCAGTTATTATTGGTTAAGGAAAGCATAATAACGGCTAAATTCTTATTTTAGTATGGAATGATAAAATTTCTTACGAAAATTTAACATTTTCTACTTTTCGCGGATGTAGATATCTATCGGCACCCCTGAGAAATCCCAGTTTTCGCGGATTTTATTTTCTAAGAAACGCTTGTACGGTTCTTTTACATATTGCGGTAAATTGGCAAAAAACACAAACTGTGGTGTTGGTGTTGGCAACTGCATACAATACTTGATTTTTACGTATTTTCCTTTCAAAGCCGGTGGCGGATAGGCTTCAATTAATTTCAACATATAGTCGTTGAACTTTGAAGTTGGGATGCGTTGTTTTCTGTTTTCGTATACTTTTACCGTTCCTTCCAAAGCTTTCAGCAAACGTTGTTTGGTTAAAGCTGATGTAAAAATAATAGGCACATCGGTAAACGGTTGCAATTCTTCTCGGATTTTGTTTTCGTAATCGCGGGTTGACATGGTATCTTTTTCCACCAAATCCCATTTGTTCACCAAAATGATAACGCCTTTACGGTTCTTTTCGGCCAACCAGAAAATACTTTGGTCCTGACCTTCAAAACCACGAGTAGCATCGATTAGTAAAATACACACATCCGAATGTTCAATGGCTCGCACGGAACGCATTACCGAAT
>JBEBBH010000014.1:0-13063 GCA_041158485.1 Bacteroidota bacterium
CGGAAGGAAAATACAATAAGATTGTAACGAAAAGCGGGAACATCGATGGCAAAAATGCCCGAACCTTTGCTTCGCCAATTCGCTAAAGCTCGGGTCGCTTCTAATTAAAAAAACAAAACCCAACTTATACAAGTTGGGTTTTTATGATTATAATGTTTCCTTTAACCATTTGTAAAACTCACGTTGCCATACTAAAGCATTCTGTGGTTTTAGCACCCAGTGGTTTTCTTCGGGGAAATACATAAAACGGCTTTTGATGCCGCGTAATTGTGCGGCTTGAAAAGCTTCTTGTCCTTGTCCGATAGGCACGCGGTAATCTTTACCGCCTTGGATGATTAAAATCGGCGTATTCCATTTGTCAACCATTTTAATTGGGTTGAACTTGGCGTAAGTTTTTTGGGCAATGGCATTGTCTTTTTCCCAATACGCACCGCCGTGGTCCCAATTATTGAAGAATACTTCTTCGGTGGTGCCGTACATGCTTTCTAAATTGAAAACTCCGCAATGCGAAATAAAGGTTTTAAAACGATTGTTGTGGATGCCGGCGAGATAGAATACCGAATAACCACCATAACTCGCTCCAACGGCACCTAAACGCGCTTTATCGACATAACTTTCTTTGGCTACATCATCAATGGCTGATAAATAATCGTCCATTACTTGGCCGCCCCAATCTTTAGAGATTTGTTCGTTCCAAGCTTGGCCGTGTCCGTACATACCGCGACGGTTTGGTGCTACTACTACATAACCTTGGGAAGCCATTAGCGAAAAGTTCCAACGGAAGGAATAGCTTTGGGTTAATGGCGATTGCGGACCGCCTTGACAATACAAAAGCGCCGGATATTTTTTGGTGGCATCGAAATTTGGCGGCAAAATTACCCAGACTAACATTTTCTTACCATCGGTAGTGGTTACATAACGTCTTTCGTATTTGGGCAAAGCCAATTTGGCGTAGGTTTCATCGTTGGTTTTGGTTAATTGTGTCCAAGTTTTTTTCTTAAGGTTATACGAATAGATTTCACCAGCGTGATTCATATCGGTACGCGTTACGATGATGTTATCGCCTGAGAAACCTACTAAATCATTCACATCAAAATCGCCTGAAGTAATTTGTTTTACGGTTACGGCTATTTTGGTTAAGCCCGGGAAGTTGACTTCAAACAAATGTTTAGCACCATCAACAGCGGCCGTGAAATAGACTTTTTTGCCATCGGTGATCCAAAGAAAATTATCAACGCTTCCGTCCCAATTGGCGGTTAGGTTGATATCGATGCCTTTGAAACGAACAATCAAATCGTTTTTATCGGCTTCATAACCATCGCGTTTCATTTGTAGCCAAGTTAGGTTTCCGGTGGGAGAAAACATTGGATTGGTGTCGTAACCCGGATTGCTTTCGGTTAGATTTTTGGTGGTTTTGGTCTCGAGATTGTACTCGTATAAATCGGTATTGGTTGAAATGGCGTAAGCAGTTCCGGCTTTCTTTTTACAAACGTAAATGATGCTTTTACTGTCGGGCGACCAAATGTAATCTTCATCGCCGCCGAACGGTTTTTGCGGACTGTCGTAAGGTTCGTTCGGCATGATATCGATGGCTTGAGCCTTGTCTTTGTTTTCGGCATAGAACACGTGGTTATGAGAACCGTTATTCCAAGTATCCCAATGACGGTAGTCTAAACCATTGTAGACTTGCGCATCGGCTTTGCTTAGATCTGAATAAATGTCTTTACCCAACACGTTTTCGGTTTTGACTTCTTGGTTGGACAAAATGTACAAACCGTTGGGTGATACATTTTTATCAACCAATAAATCTTTGGTTTCCTTTACTTCGACAGGATTACCGCCGTTGACCGGAATGGTATAAAATTTCGAATTGGATTTGTTGTCTGCCACCGAAGGCGTAGCCACTTTATAAACGATAGATTTGCCGTCTTTAGAAATGCCCATTGCGGTTACTCGACCCAATTTCCAGAGTGTTTCGGGAGTAAGTACTTCTTGTGCTGATGCTGTGATGCCCATAGTGCAGATAATTATTGAAAAGATTTTTTTCATGGTACTGTTTATAGATATTGAAGCCTTAAAAATAGTAAATAATCTTCACAAAAAAAGCCACCCTTACGGATGGCTTTTATTTGGAATTAATAGTTTGATACCTAGTTGATCAAAATATCGTCGATTTGCATAGTTGTTGTCACTCCCGTTCCGTTTCCGGTGTATTCAAACACGAAGAAACCGTTTCCGGTTAAAGTTCCCGGTATCGCATAATTACCACTATTGGTAAAATTGGTTGGATAACCGCTTGATAATCCCGGAGAAATAGTGAAACTTGACGTAATGTCGGTATAAGTCGCATTAGTAGCGTTAGTTCCCGGAACATAATCTGTGGTGTAATACACTTTCAAACAATTTCCGTTGGCAAATCCTGCTTTAGATTTGAATGAGAAGTTGCTGGCCGCTGCAAAATCAACCGGCACGAAGAACAAGGTTCTATTGGCTTCTGCAGTTCCGCCGAAAGAGGTCATTTGGATGTAACGGTTTCCTCCGAAAGTTTTGATTTGCCAGTATCTGCTTCCTACTACAGCATCATTGATGTAAGCAGGGAAAACTTGTTGGTTAGTAGCAGTGTAAGCTGTGAACGGTTCGTTCAACGATCCTGAATAAGCGATTGCTGTTCCACCGATTGGCGGGAAGAAGTCGATTGTCAAACGATCGTTGGTTAAGTTAATGTCGCTTTCTGTTCTCACCATAAATTGGTAATCTGAGTTGTATTTGGTTAAAACACCTCTGATTTTACCACTTTTAGAAGGTACCGCTTTAGAAGCAAAATTAGCATAAGAACTTACTCTTACTATAATAGTATTACCAAACTCGTTAGTGATTAAGTGGTTGGTAGCACCACCTAAATCGTTCAATGTTGCATCGTAATAAGTTTTACCTAAAGAAGCATCCGTAAACTGAACATTATCAAACTCGATTAATTTATTCAAATAAGAATCGTTTAAAGCTTGAGAGATTGTAATGTTGTTGATGATTTCGCTTTCTTCAACTTTATCACATGAACGAGTGATGATACTTTGGTATTCTACGGGAGAAATTCTACCTACTTCATCATCACTAGGATCATCAGGTGTACCGCCATTGTATAGATTCCCAATGATTGGTGAACCGAATTCTCTAACGATATATCTGTTTTTCATGTTCACATATACCTTTCTACCCGGCTCGTACATGGTGTACAAATTGTAATCGTCAACCGGAATACT
The DNA here is from genome assembly GCA_041158485.1 of Bacteroidota bacterium. Taxonomy (GTDB): domain Bacteria; phylum Bacteroidota; class Bacteroidia; order Flavobacteriales; family Flavobacteriaceae; genus Flavobacterium. The sequence goes on from JBEBBH010000014.1 coordinate 3,261, forward strand.
AAATCCTTGTTGCCCGTCTACAGAAACCAAAGAGATTGATTTGTAAAAGTTTCCTCCTGCATCACTTGAAGTAACATAGGCTTCAATAATATCTTCATTTTCATATTTTAAATATGAAGCTGTAGCCAAAGCTGCGACTTCTTGAACGGTTTTGGTTGGCGTTAAAGTGGTACACTCTCCGCTCAAATCCGGCTCTCTGAACTCGTCATTCACACAACTCACAAAAGTAGCTGCTGTAAATGCTAATGCTAAAAATTTTAAGTTTTTCATAGTCTTTTTTTAGTTATTAGAGTAAACTTTTACTTTATCTACTTGGAATAATCCATCTAAAGTTGAACCGTTTCCGGTAACTTTGAAGGCGATGTGAACTGTTCCGGTGTAAGCAGACAAGTCAATTTCACCTGATGGAATGTAAGTATAATTATTGGTAGTATTATCGGCAACAACGGCGTCTAATTGTGTCCAAGTAGCTGCTAAAACATTAGTTCCGTCAAAGTTGGTAGAGATAAACACCTCTAATTTGTTGGCCGGATTGTCAACAAAGTTAGAAGCAGAAGAGAATGCAAATACAGCATTAGCGCCTTCTCCGATTGTTATCGCCGGAGTGATTGCCCAACCAATGTTAGAGGCTTGACCACTACCGAATGAGCTAAATTGGATATAACCGTCGTTGTTAAAATCTCTTTCAATCCAAAGTTTGGTTCCTGTCTCAGCAAAGTTAGTCCATCCTTCAAAATCAAAAGTAGCGTTGTAGTTAATTTCAGCTTCCGGAAAATCTTCAGAAAAAATCAACGGCTTGAACGGAGGAATCTCAGTATCATCCGAACAACTAAAAGCAAGACTAAGTGTTGCTAAGGCCAAAAACGATTTAAATATATTTTTCATAGTCTATACTATTAGAAATTGATGTATAAATTTAAGAAATAAGTTCTTCCGTAACCATAGAAATATTTAGGTCCGAATGATGGTGTTCCGTTAGCGTTATCCGCTTGGTAATCCGGGAATGTTGCTTTTCTGGATTGCTCGAAACCTCCTGTTTTGTATTCAAAGTCCAAAACATTATTGATAGATGCAAAAAATCCGAAAGTGTTGCTTCCAACTTTCCAAGATTTTCCTCCCACTAAGTTCAACAAGGTAGTTGGGTCAAATTTTTCTTGTCTTAAGGCAGCTCTTACAGCTTCTTCTGTTGCACCTTCAAAACCTAAACCATTGGCATCTGTCACAAAGTTTTCAGTTCTTAAGATGTTAGAAATACTGATATAGCTGTCGGACAAGTAGTTAATATTAGCACCAATCCACCAGAATTTCGGATCTCTATATTCTAAACCAAATGAATAAGCTTGTTGTGGCATGCCCGGTAAACGGTATCCTTTGATGTAAGTTTTACCAAAATCAAATACCGGGTTCGGGTTAGCTGATGTAGCCAAAGCATCATCGTTAACTTTTAAATTCGGGTTGTTGTCGTAAGTGTACTCTCCGTAAGAAGCAGAACCGGTTGCTTTAATGGTAGAAGTTATTTGGTATTCAAATCCAAACTCTGCTCCAATGTGTTTCTTGTTGATTCCGGTAACAATTTCGCTGATGAATGAATCAGTGTCTGTATCACCATCTTCACCGGCGTCAAAAATTCCTTCTCCGTAGAAGAATGAGATTTGAGTTCCGTTTGAAATTTTGTTGTAGAAACCTGTTAATCTTGCTTTGAACTTCGGCGCTTTGATGATGTAGCTGATGTCAGTACCCATAATAGACTCACTAGTCAAATCAGGGGTAATGTTGTTGTTCAAACGAGCGTTAGAAAACGTATTTCTTAAGTTTGGCGCTTTCGTCATGTAAACACCATTAATATCGATAAACTGTTTTCCGGTAATTTTATAAGTTAAACCTCCTTTGAAACCAAAGTTTTCAAAAATAGCTTTAGAACTTTTTCCGAATGAATTGTTAGCATAAATACCATTTCTGTAGTTTCCTTCTCTTTGGTATTCTGATCTTGAGAAAGTTTGTCCTAAATAAAAATCAACTTTTTTGTAATTGAATTTGAATTGGGTAAAACCGTCAAAAGTAATCGCATTTAAATCATAGTTGTATCCGTAAGCATCACCTTCGTAAACTTGTCTGTCCGGATTGTTTAAGTCGGTTTGAGAAGCGTCTCCAGAGAAGAAAGGATCAATATCAGAGAAGTAAGTACCGCCTAAAAGATCGATAAGCTTTTGGAAGTTTTTAGATTTTAACTTCTTGAAGTTTACACCGGCATTCATAATGATATTATCAGCGATAGAAGAATTTAAGTAAGAGTTAGCACTCCATTGTTTGTCTTCTACACGGTCTTCGTATAAAACGTAAGCACTTTTTTGGCCTCCGTTAACAATTTTGTTGGTGTAATAAATGTTTTCCCAATCAATTTGACCATCATTAACAAAGCTCGTTTGAGCTTGTGTTGCAGCCGGATTGGTGTAACCGGTAATGGTTACGTTATCCGATGCATAAGTTGGCACATAATAACTTTGGTCATTCAAGTAGTAACTTGGAAGGTTTTTGTAGTATGTTGGATCAGGATTGTTCGCCAATTGGAAATCCAAACGACTGTTCCCAACAAATCCAACTTGGTAAGCCACGTTAGTATTTAAGTTGGTTTTCGAATTGATTTTCCAGAAGTGACTCAACATATTGATAGGCTCCTCAATTTCTTTGTATCTTGAGTTTCTTTTTTCGCCTTCTTGCCAACCCCAATAAGAGTTGTATTCAATTCCTTTTAAACGAGTAACCTCGTCTGTATTAGGAGAACTTTTTCCTCTTTTGTTTTGTGCAAAAATGGAAGTAAAGTTAATCGAGTGATTCTCGTTAATTTTCTTTTCTATACTGGCAAACAAAGAGTTAGCAGCGTAGTTTGTTCCTTCAAAATAACCTTCATTAGCCCATCTTCTGGAAGCAGAAACTACAAAAGCCCATCCGTCTTTATTCATACCGGAAGCGTGTGTTCCCATTGTTCTCCAACTGTAATTGGTATTGGTTCCTGAGAAGGAAACCCTAGAGCCTTTTCTGTAGATAGAAGCTCTGGTATTGATTTCTTGTGTCCCTAATACACCTCCGAAAGTATAATCTGAAGGTGCTGAACCCATAGTGAATTCTTGGTTTCTGGTCGCGTCGTTTAATCCGCCCCAGTTACTCCATTGTGGTCTTCCGTCGTAAATTTTATTCATCGAAATACCGTTAATCATGGTAGTACTGTATTCGTTATCCAAACCTCTGATTCTGAAACGAGCCTGACCCCAGTTAAAGGCTGCCGCTTGTTGGTATACGTCTCTGGAAGCTTGTAACAAGCCCGAAGTACTCTCAGAACCGCTGTTGTCATCACCCAAATCGTTCTCGGTTATGGTAACCAAACTCAATTGTTGCTCCGACGTAACGTCCTCTTCAAAAACAATAACGCCTAAGTCTAACACTTTTCCGGCTTCTACTTCAACCGACAACAATTGGTCTTTGTATCCCGCGCTCTTAATTTGCAGTAATTGACTACCGCTTGGCACTTCTTTAAACACAAAAACACCCGTAACATCTGTCAAAGCAGTAAAACTGGTGTTTTCAATAGAAGCAACAACATTTTGTAAAGGTTTTTGTGTTTTTGAATCTACCACTTTACCTGTGATTCCGGCCGTAGTTTGTGCAAAAACAAAAAACACTTGCATCACAAATAAAGTACTAATAACAAGTTTTTTCATAAATAAAATAAAATTAATTTTAATCCCCTGTAGCGTCTTAATAAAAACTTAACAGCCGACAAATGTACATCTTTTAATAATATTATCTACTTTTGGCTCAAAGTTTGTAAAAACTTGACATTAAATTAATACACGTTTTATGAGGATTAAAAAGTTAATAGCGCTTTTCTTTGTTTTTTTCGCAATAACAGGCGCTAATGCACAGGCAAAAAAGTATAATATTCATACTGTTGCCTTTTACAATTTTGAGAACTTATTTGACACCATTAATGGGGCAAATAACGATGAAGAGTGGCTTCCGAATGGTGCTCAGAATTGGACCGGAAAAAAATACAAACAAAAGCTCAAAAACTTAGCCCGAGTACTTGCTGAAATCGGCACCAACGACCAACAAAAAGAATCTCCTGTAATTATAGGTGGTTGTGAAATTGAAAACAGAGGTGTTTTAGAAGATTTAGTGAAGGAACCCCTTTTAATTAATAAAGATTACGGCATTGTTCACTTTGACTCTCCGGATAAAAGAGGGATTGATGTAGCACTATTGTACCAAAAAAAGCACTTTAAACCAACCAGTTTCAAAAACATTCCATTGTTAATTTACAGAAGTCAGGAAGGAAAAGCCGATAAAAAAGACACTGAAGAAGTTACCGATGACAAAGCCGAAGCCGGAAAAGACGACAGAGTGTATACTCGTGACCAACTTTTAGTAACCGGATTTTTAGACGGTGAAGAAGTAAACATCATTGTAAACCACTGGCCGTCACGTTCCGGTGGTGAAAAGAAAAGCGCGCCTTTCCGTGAAGCCGCGGGACGTTTGAACCGTCAAATCATGGATTCTATTTTTAAAATCAATCCTAACGCCAAGATCATCACCATGGGCGACCTTAACGACGGAACTTACAACAAAAGTGTAAAAGAAGGTATTGGCGCCAAACGCAAAAAAGAAGAAGTAAAGCCGCAAGGCATTTACAACCCGTTCGAGGAAATGTACTATAAAGGAAATGCCTCTTTGTTTCACCGTGATGCCGGAGATATTTTCGATCAAATCATGATCTCAGAACCATTCATCAGATCAGATTACTCTTCCTTCCGCTACTGGAAAGCCGGGATTTACAACAAACCTTACATGATTACCACGACCGGACAATACAAAGGTTATCCACTGCGACACAGTTTAACCGAAATAGGATTTAGCGATCACTTCCCTGTGTACATTTACCTCATTAAGGAAGTTAAATAATTTTAAAAGTCTCGATATTTCGGGACTTTTTTATTTTAACTTTACTCAAAATTTCAGCTTATGCCAGTTGCAAAACCTTTTAATCTCCAACGTTGGATTGATGAAAACCGTCACTTACTCAAACCACCTGTTGGCAACAAAAACTTATATGTAGATTCCGGTGATTACATCGTAATGATAGTGGCCGGTCCTAATGCCCGCAAAGATTTCCATTACAACGAAACCGAAGAATTGTTTTACCAACTCGAAGGCGAAATCACCGTTTACATTCAGGAAGACGGCGAAAAAAAAGCCATGAAACTTTCCGCCGGCGATATATTTTTGCTCCCTGCCAAAGTACCGCATTCACCATCGCGCACTGAAAATTCCATTGGCTTAGTTGTAGAGCGCAAAAGAGTCGGCAAAGAAATCCCCGATGGCCTGCTTTGGTTTTGCGAAAACTGCAACCACAAACTCTACGAAGTCTATTTCGAATTGCACGATATCGAAAAGGACTTTCTCCAACATTTCAATCATTTTTACCAATCGGAAACCCTCAGAACCTGCGAAAAATGCGGTACCGTAATGGAAACCGATCCGAGATTTATTACCAAGTAAATGAGTAGAAGCTAATCCGGCTGTACACTGTATCTTTTTATCTTGTTAAAAAAACAAGCTAAAAAGGATGCCGTTCCCATCCGGGCTAAAATTCAAAATAAACGATTACTTTTGCTGAAACTAAAACATTCAAACTAAAAATACAATGGCAACAATTGCTCAACAATTCGGGATGACCGAAGCCTTAGAAATATTAGGCGTAAAAGCCGTTAACGAAGGAACTTCAACCGGAAACAACCATTTTTCGTCAGGAGATATTATCGAAAGTTATTCTCCGGTAGACGGACAACTCATCGGAAAAGTAAAAACCACCACTGCCGAAGATTACGAAAAAGTAATGCAAACGGCTTCAGAAGCTTTCAAAACCTTCCGTTTAATGCCGGCTCCGAAACGCGGAGAAATCGTGCGTCAGTTTGGAGAAAAACTCAGAAAATATAAAGAACCGCTTGGTAAATTGGTTTCCTACGAAATGGGAAAATCACTCCAAGAAGGTTACGGAGAAGTTCAGGAAATGATTGACATTTGCGACTTTGCCGTAGGTTTGTCTCGTCAATTACACGGCTTAACCATGCACTCGGAACGTCCAGGACACCGTATGTACGAACAATACCATCCACTGGGTATTGTAGGCATCATTTCAGCCTTCAACTTCCCGGTTGCCGTTTGGTCTTGGAATACCGCTTTGGCTTGGATTTGTGGCGACGTTTGTGTGTGGAAACCGTCTGAAAAAACACCTTTGTGTGGTATCGCTTGTCAAAATATCATTGCCGAAGTTTTAAAAGAAAACAATTTACCGGAAGGTATCTCTTGCTTAATCAACGGCGATTACAAAGTAGGTGAAATGATGACGCATGACAAACGCGTGCCTTTGGTTTCTGCTACCGGTTCTACAAGAATGGGTAAAATTGTAGCCCAAGCTTGTGCCGCTCGTTTAGGTAACTCTTTATTAGAATTAGGCGGTAACAACGCCATTATCGTAACGCCGGATGCCGACATCAAAATGACGGTAATCGGAGCAGTATTTGGTGCTGTCGGAACTGCAGGACAACGTTGTACCTCAACCCGTCGTTTAATCATCCACGAAAGCGTTTACGATAAAGTAAGAGATGCTATTGTTGGCGCTTACGGTCAACTTCGAATTGGAAATCCGTTAGACCAAAACAACCACGTAGGTCCGCTAATTGACAAACATGCTGTTGAAATGTACCAAAAAGCTTTAACACAAGTAGTCGCCGAAGGCGGAAAAATTTTAGTAGAAGGCGGTGTACTAACGGGCGAAGGCTATGAAAGCGGTTGTTATGTAAAACCGGCCATAGCTGAAGCACAAAATCATTTTGAAATTGTGCAACACGAAACTTTTGCTCCGGTGTTGTACTTGCTAAAATATTCAGGTGATGTTCATGACGCTATTGCCATTCAAAACGGTGTGGCGCAAGGTTTATCTTCGGCCATTATGACCAATAACTTACGTGAAGCAGAAGCTTTCCTATCGGTTGCCGGTTCAGATTGTGGTATTGCCAATGTAAACATCGGAACTTCCGGTGCTGAAATCGGCGGTGCTTTTGGTGGTGAAAAAGAAACCGGTGGCGGACGCGAATCAGGTTCTGATGCTTGGAAAGTGTATATGAGAAGACAAACCAATACCATCAACTATACAACGAGTTTGCCATTGGCTCAAGGGATTAAATTTGATTTGTAGTCAAATCCAATCATAAAAAAAGCCCCGATTACTCGGGGCTTTTTTATAGGCAAAAACTTGTCATTTCGACGTAAGGAGAAATCACATCAAATTATTTAAAATATGTGATTTCTCACTGCATTTCATTGCGTTCGAAATGACAAAGCTGATTTTATTTTGTTTTCTTCACGTACTGTGTCAAAATCACAATGTGCTGGCCTTCTACACGACCTTCAATTTGTTCGGCATTGTCCCAAACTACTTTTATATTGTGAACAGCCGCACCGCGTTTAGCCGTAAAATTGGCGCCTTTCACATCCAAATCCTTAATCAACACCACAGAATCGCCGTCGAATAAAAGATTACCGTTACTGTCTTTGTGAACGATTTTGCCCTCTTCATCTTCGCCTTCGCCGGTAGCTTTCGCCCATTCCAACGCGTCTTCGTCCAAATACATCATGTCTAATAAATCATGATTTTTCAAACGCGCCAACATACGCCAAGAAACAATTTGCACCGGAAGATTCTCGTTCCACATGCTGTCGCTTAACCCGCGCCAATCGTTCGGATTCATGGTTTCGGGATTTTTAATCTGATCTAACAACGGTTGGGTTATTAAGATACAGTTTTCAGGTGTGGCTTCGGTTTTAGGTTCTACCAAATAAACCACTAAATTTTCATTGGAACCGCTGATTTCGCAAGTGGAACCACTGCGGTCTTTTAATCTTTTTTCAGTTACTACACTCATTTTGTATGGATTATAAATTAAAGGAAGCGCCGAGGACAAAAACAAACTGATTGTTGTATTTTTCAAATCCTTCGACGTTAGTATCATATCGGGCTAACGGAGCGCTGCCTTCTGCAAAAACTCCGAAACCGTCGGTAAAAAAGTATCTAAAACCTAAATGAGCTCCGAAATTTCGAGTGCCCAAGTGCAAGCCGGGATAGATATCCATTTGCTTATCAAAACCAAAAACATTGCCTAAATTGGCATTGAATCGGGCTTTTACATCGGCTCTATCTTCAAAATCAGGCTTAATACCGCCCGGTTTTTCCACAGATAACAAATAGGACGCTACAAATCCGTACGACATGTTTTCGCCAATGCCAAAATCGGCTGAAACCTGAATTCCGTTGCCGTGGTCTTGGATATTCCAACCAACCTGTCCTTTAATGTCGTTTTTACCTTTGTAGGCTTGGGCATTAACTAGGCATAAACTCAGTAACGCCATCAACAAAATCATTTTTTTCATCGTATCCTATTTAAAGTGCAAATATAACCGTTTAGTAAAAAGGATATTGCAGAATTACACCAAAATCAATTCCGCCCTTTCTCACTAAAATACAATTCGTGCAACGGCTCGCTTTGCCAAAACTGTTTAGAATCAACATCCATCAGGGTTAGCGGTCCTTTGAAAGCCGCGCCGGTATCAACGTTCCAAACACAAGCCTTTTGCACCGGAACAGTCTGACCAATTCGCGTAACCGGCGTATGACCAATATAAATTTCGCGGTAAAGCGTCAACCGTTTGGGATAAAACAAACTGTCTTCTGAGAGCGAACTGTCTAAAGCCAAAGCGGTTTCCCATAACGTTCTGTCCCAATAAAACAACTTCGGGAAATACTCATAAGCAATACCGTTCATATTGGTAAATCCGGCATGGATAAACAATCTGTTTTGCTCGTCGAGATAATAGTTTTGCAGTGTTTTTAAAAAGGCAATGTGCTTTTGTTTATCGGCTTCCGCAACTTTTTCATAGGCCAAAACAGTAGCTTCACCGCCGTGTTTAAACCACATGCTTTCATCAAAATTTTGGGTATTGCCTTCCAACCAATCCAACAATAACTCGTCGTGGTTGCCTTTGATGAATACACAGTTTTGTTTCCGACTTAACTGAATTAGATAGTCCAATACTTGTGGCGATTCGCTCCAACCATCAACATAATCACCTAAAAAAATCAGCGTATCGGCAGTAGTCACCTCAGCTCTTTCTATCACTTGATGCAGCGCTCTCAGTCCGCCGTGGATATCTCCAATGACCAATCTTCTACTCATTCATTTTGTTGTATTTCATTTTTCTTAAAATGCGCATCGCTTCTTTAAAACTCAAATAAACGGTAGGCGATTTTTGAACTTTTAAATAAGGTTTGGCATCGATTAATTTTTGCTTCGCTTCTGAAAATCCGTTCAAATAACAAATCATCAAAGTCGATGACAGATTTTCCAAGTCTTTCTCCTCGCGCTTGGTTAGTGTCATATTTTTTTGCAATTTATTAATTAAGCTCAAATTGGCGTTATAAATGTGATGCAACATTTTTTTATTGTACTCCGGCGGCTCGAAAAGCATTTGGGTTTCCATTTTGTAATAGCCGTTGTCAAAAAATCGAATGGTTAATTGTTCCAGTGGGTAAAAACTGGTTTTGTCATTCAGCCCTAACGGCACATGTTCAATGATGGTAAAACTGCTTTCATCGTATTGAATAGAAACCACATCCAAAGCGGAGTAAAACAATTTAATTTGCTCGTTAATCAATTCGATATCGACTCGGGACAAATAAGTGGTTTCTCGGA
>JBEBBH010000015.1:0-5103 GCA_041158485.1 Bacteroidota bacterium
ACGCAAAGGCGTCTTAGAAAGACTACTATAAAACTACTATGACAACAATTCAAATTAAACTTAGCCTTACCGGTTTATTACTTTTATTTTTTATCAATCTCAATCATGCGCAAGTGCAAGAATGGGCTAACTTAAAAAAGTACCAAGCCGAAAACCAATCAGTTAAACCTATGAAAAATGCCGTGGTTTTGATAGGCGATTCCATCACCGAGTTTTGGAAAACCAACAGTCCTGATTTCTTCACTCAATATCCGTTACTTGATCGTGGCATCAGTGGACAAACTACCTCACAAATGGTAGTACGATTCGAACAAGATGTAATAGCCTTAAAACCCAAAACAGTAGTCATCTTGGCCGGTATCAACGACATAGCCGAAAATACGGGTCCTATTACTTTAGAAGCTATTTTTGACAACATCGAAATCATGGTTAATAAAGCCAAAGCCCATAAAATTAAGCCCATACTTTGTTCAATACTGCCGGCCAATAAGTTTTGGTGGAACGCTAAAATTTATCCGGCAGACAAAGTAATCGCTTTGAATAAGATGATTAAAGCCTACGCCCTGAAAAACAAAATCACTTATGTCGATTATTATGCTGTTATGGTTGATGCCGATAAAGGATTGCAATACCAATATGGCGAAGATGGCGTGCATCCTAATCCTAAAGGTTATAAAGTAATGGAAGCTTTGTTGTTAAAAGCTATCGGCAATATTTAAGAATAAAAAAACGCCAACTCTAATAGAATTGGCGTTTTTTATATTTTGTCATTTTGATTTATTGTACGGCCAATAAAGCGTTGATATTGCCATAACCGTATTGTGAATTCTTAGTTGGATAATAGGTTGCTGATTGGCGCAATTTATTCAATACTTGTGTTCTGGTCCAGGTTGGATTTTTAGCCCAAACTAAAGCCGCTATTCCGGCTGTCGTAGCAGTAGCCACTGAGGAACCACCAACATAATCCGATTGGTTATCGTAGTAACTGGTTACCGGAACTGTATTCCCGGAAGCGTTGCGTTGCATGGCAACCGTAAACTCAATTTTGCCTCCGGTATGACAAACGTCACAAGCTTGGTTGGAAGTACCTTCTTTCACTCCGGTTACCGCTACTGTTTCGGCCATAGATGCCGGAAAAATCACGCCAACGAAAGTGGTAAAACTAGTTGAAGTACCGCCCGCACAAAATATCAACTTGCCTTTGTTATAAGCATATTTCACGCCATCTGAAATCTTACCAACGGAGAAAATGTGACCCATCGACATGGAAATTATTTTCACATTGTTGTTATTACCCAAAGCGGTAAACGCATTTTTAACACCGTTTTGCTCGTGATAACCGTCAAGCACCACATTAGAGGCTGCTCTGTATGTCACTAAATTAGCATTATAAGCCACACCTACCGGCAATCCGTTGTCATTACGCGGTGCAGCAGCTACTGAAGCCATACTGGTTCCATGACCACATTGGTCGTTTGGCCCGTCGGTTCCAGTTGACCAAGGCCAAATAGAATCAACATATACCCCAAACTTTTGAATAGTTCTACCTGAGGATAATCCGTCATTAAAATTACTGCCTAACAAAGTTTGATTAGGAGATGTTCCTGTATCTACTATTCCTATGGTAACACCGGCACCGGTACTGTAATTCCAGGCATTAGGAATATTGTGTTGGTAAAATGTCCAAGGCGCTTTGGCGTTTGGCGTTACGGCAGTGTAATCGGCAACGTTCAATGTAGTAGCATCAAATCCGCAACCCGAACTGGTCCCGGAAGAATCCGATTTTTCAATACTGCTGCTTAAAGCAAAATATTTAAAATCACCCGGTTCAATATAACGGATGAATTTACTTTGGCGTAGCGCTATTAAGGTTTCTTGCTTCTTAATCACTACATCCATCAAATTCAAATACGAATCGGCATTAATGAGTATTTCCGACAAAGCCTGTCCTTCATATTTTTGAATAATAGACAGCAATTGCTTTTGAATATTGGCATTATTAGCACTCTTAGTCCTATCGAAATCCTCGCTATTATTACCAAAACCAATGGTTACTATGTTTTGGCCATGAACTGATGCACTCCACAACAGATGCGTAGAAGCGTCTTTCCAATTAAAGGAACCTTTAGTTTGTAGGGATTCGTCAATTTTATTTTTTACTTCCATAGCCGACATTGGCGTGCGTTGTGCATCGCTAATCACCATGTTGGTATCTTCCTGACTTTCGTCTTTACTACAAGAAGCCATTAAAAACAATAAAACAAAGGTAGTTTTTAGTAATCTGTTTAGCATATTTACAATATTTTAATAATAGAATTACGAATATACCAAATTAAGCTACTGATTATCGGATTGTTAATAAATAAAAAAACCTGCAACAACTGCAGGTTTTTTTACAACTAACTTTATTAATAACTATTATAATTTTCCGTTTTTAATTTCTTCCACGATCTCCGGATTCAATAAGGTGGTAATATCACCGAAGTTCGAGAAATCGCCTTCCGCGATTTTTCTCAAAATACGACGCATAATTTTACCCGAACGCGTTTTAGGCAAGCCGGATACAAACTGAATTTTGTCGAGTTTAGCAATTGGTCCAATTTGGTCGGATATCAATTGGTTGATCTCTTTGGCTAAGTTTTCTTGGTTACGACTTTCACCCACTTCTTTCAAAATCACAAAGCCGTACAAGGCATTTCCTTTGATATCGTGCGGGAAACCTACAATAGCACTTTCTGCTACTGCCGGGTGTTCGTTGATAGCATCTTCAATTGGTGCCGTACCTAAATTGTGTCCTGAAACGATAATTACATCATCTACTCTACCCGTAATTCGGTAATAACCAACCTCATCTCGCAACGCGCCGTCTCCGGTAAAATATTTACCCGGGAAAGCGGTAAAATAGGTTTCTTTATAGCGTTGGTGATCACCCCAAATGGTTCTTGCGATTGACGGCCAAGGGAATTTGATACACAAACTTCCGGTCACCTGATTGCCCTCGATTTCATTGCGCAATTCATCCATTAACACCGGTTGTATACCCGGTAACGGTAACGAGGCGTAGGTTGGTTTGGTTGGTGTTACAAAAGGTACCGGCGAAATCATAATCCCTCCGGTTTCGGTTTGCCACCAAGTATCCACTAATGGACAACGTTTACCACCAACGTGATCGTTGTACCAGTGCCAAGCTTCTTCGTTAATCGGTTCACCTACGGAACCAATCACTTTTAACGAACTTAAAGGGTATTTTTGTACATAATCCAAACTCTCTTTGGCTAACGCACGAATGGCAGTTGGCGCCGTGTAGAATTGGGTTACGTTATGCTTTTCAATAACTTCCCAAAAACGACTGAAGTTAGGATACGATGGTACTCCTTCAAAAATAACTGTAGTCGCACCGTTTAATAATGGTCCGTACAGGATATAAGAGTGTCCGGTAATCCAACCAATATCGGCAGTACACCAATACACATCGTTTTCTTCGTAGTTGAAGATATTTTTAAAGGTATAAGCCGTGTACACCATATAACCGGCGGTGGTATGCACCATCCCTTTTGGTTTTCCGGTTGAACCCGAAGTATATAAGATGAACAAAGGATCTTCCGCATCCATGATTTCGGCTACGTTGTTTGGAATAGCTTCGTCTAATAGCGGTTGTAACCAATAGTCGCGACCTTCTTTCATGGTTACTTCGGTATTGGTTCTTTTTACAACAAATACTTTTTCAACGGTTGGACATTTCTCCAAAGCTTCATCAACGATACCTTTTAGGTCGATAGATTTGTTACCGCGGTAACTACCGTCAGAAGTGATGACTACTTTACACTCACAGTCGTTAATACGCGCTGCAACAGCCGAAGAAGAAAATCCGGCAAATACCACCGAGTGAATCGCACCGATTCGGGCACAAGCTAAAACTGCCACTGCCAATTCCGGTATCATTGGTAAGTATATACAAACACGATCGCCTTTCTGCACGCCTTGGTCGCGCAACACGTTGGCTAACTTAGATACGCGTGCGTACAAATCGTTATAAGTAATATGTTGCGCCGGTTCATCGGGATTGTTCGGTTCAAAGATGATAGCTGTTTTGTCGCCGCGTCTGGCCAAGTGTCTGTCGATACAGTTTTTAGTGATGTTCACTTTAGCATCCACAAACCATTTGAACTGGGCTTTTTGGAAATCAAATTCAAATACTTTATCCCATTTTTGATACCAAGTGAAATTTTCATCGGCAATTCGGTCCCAGAATTTACGTGGCTCGCGAACTGATTTTTTATACATTTTGAAGTAGTGCTCCAAATTTAGTATTTTGTAATAACTCATTGTAAATCTTCTTTTATTATCATTTTGTTATGTAAATATAGCTATTCTGTTAGTGCAACGTTAATTTTTCTTGCTAAATAGATATATACAATTATAATAAGCGATATTAAGTAAGAATCACACCGTCTTTCATTTCAATGATACGGTCACTTTTTTTGGCAAAATCGTCATCGTGTGTTACAGCAATAATGGTTTGTCCGAAGTTTTGTGTGAGTTCCTGAAAAATATCAAAAACGATGGAAGTATTTTTACTGTCTAAATTCCCGGTTGGTTCATCACCCATAATAATCAGCGGATCATTAATCAAGGCTCGGGCAATGGCTACCCTTTGTTGTTGTCCACCAGAAAGTTTACTAGCCGGCTTAAGGGCTTGGTCTTTTAACCCTAACATTTCCAGTTTTTGATAAGCGCGTTGTTCTATTTCAGTTTCGGACCATTTGCCCAATTTGAGCGCGGGTATCATCACATTGCGCAAACAAGAAAACTCGGGGAGCAAGTAGTGGAACTGAAAAACAAAACCGATTTTTTCGTTTCTGATTTCGGCCAAAGTATCTTTACTCAATCCGGTCATCAGTTGGTTGTCGATGTACAATTCGCCGTTGTAATCAGTATCCATAGTAGAAAGCACGTATAGTAGCGTTGATTTACCACTGCCGGATTTACCAATCATGGAGAGAAATTCTCCTTTTTTGACTTCAAACGAAATGTTTTTCAATACCTGAAACTCCGTAGGCTGATGAAAAAACTTATCAATATTTTTGGTTTCGAGGATGTTCT
>JBEBBH010000016.1:0-4565 GCA_041158485.1 Bacteroidota bacterium
GCTTGTGGATTGGCTTTAGAAATATGTCCGGTTAAGATGAGTTTGCCGTCTTCACGGGTTTCTAACAATAACGGTGTGTGGGTTGCCCATAATTTTCCCTGCGTTTGGTTGACCAAAATCGCAAAACCGTTTTGGTGGATGAAGTATTCAATTTCCTCACGATTTTCGTTTTTGTATAACTCGGGAATGTACATAGGAATTGTTTTAAATTACATTCACTTCCGCTTCTATAGCAATGCTGTATTTGTCGAAAACGGCCTGCTGTACTTCACGCGAAAGGGCCAAAATATCCTGTCCTGTGGCAGAACCGTAATTCACCAACACCAAAGCTTGGTTTTTGTGAACGCCGGCATCGCCTTTGCGAAACCCTTTGTAACCGGCTTGTTCGATTAACCAACCGGCGGGAACTTTGACTTCGGTAGGCGAAACTTCGAAAAATTTAATCTCCGGAAATTGCGCTTGCACTTTTTCAAAATGACTTCTTGAAATGACCGGATTCTTGAAAAAACTACCGCTGTTGCCTAATACTTTCGGATCGGGTAGTTTGCTTTGTCGGATGGCAATCACAGCATTGGAAACGTCTTTTAAAGTTGGGACAGTCACGTTTTTTTCTGCTAGTTCTTTGGTGATATCGCCATAAGAAGTGTTGATGTTGTGGTTGCGTTTGGTGAGTTTAAAAACCACCGAAGTGATGATGTATTGGTTTTTGGCTTCTTGCTTGAAAATGCTTTCTCGATACCCGAAACGACAGTCTTCCTTGCTGAAAGTTCGCATGGTTTGGTCGTCGATTTTCATCGCGTCACAGGAAACAAAAGTGTCTTTGATTTCGGTTCCGTAAGCGCCGATATTTTGTACCGGTGTAGTGCCTACATTGCCCGGAATAAGTGACATGTTTTCCAAACCGCCAAAGTTTTGATCGATAGTCCAAAGCACAAACTCGTGCCAGTTTTCTCCGGCCATACTTTCCACCCAAACAAAATCGTCATCTTCTTTCAGTATTCTTTTTCCTTTCAAGTCGATGTGAATTACCAAAGCCTCAATGTCTTGTGTCAGCAACATATTGCTGCCGCCGCCTAAAATGAATTTTGGTTCAGCTGTATGTTCGGCTAAAACGGTTTTTAATTCGTCCAAAGAATGAACAGCTACAAAATTTTTGGCTTTGGCTTCTATGCCGAAAGTATTGAAAGATTTTAAAGAGAAGTTGGATTGCATTTGCATGAGATGTAAAAGATAATTTATTCTTCGGTTTCTAAAGCGCGGTACAGAAAGTCGTTTAAAGGTTTGAGTGCGATTAGTTTTTGCGCTACCGTTTTGTTGAAATTTTTATCGGTAAACAGTTTTTCGGCTATGGGTTGCGAAGCCGTAAAGCTTTTTAATTTTAAAAATTCGATGGCCGGATGGTTCGGGTCGAAATCCTTGGGCGCCTTTTTCAGGACGTTATCTGCATCACGAGACAAATCGCTATATTCCTTTTTGAAAGCGGCATCGGCTACAATTTTCTCTAAATCGTCGTAGAAAAAAGCAATTTCCCTTCTAATTTGTTTCAATTGTGAAGGTTCCGGACACCAAACACCGCCGGCGACAAAACAGTTGCCTTTCTCGAAATGAACGTAATAACCCGGACTGTTCTTTTGAAATTTATTTTGGGTAAACCAAACACCCATATTGGTTTTATAAGGCGATTTGTCTTTAGAAAATCGAATGTCTCTGTTGATGCGAAACGTACAATTTTTCACTTCCAAATCGTCTAATTTCGGATCAAGTTGTTTCATTTCGGCCAACAAACCCGCAATAAACGCATGATAATCTTTTTTGTATTGCTCATACCGTTTTTTGTTGGCATGCATCCAATCGGTATTGTTGTTGGCTATCAAATCTTCTAAAAACTGCAGCGCTTCTTTGGTAATCATACTAAAGGTGTTTTTTTAAGTCTTCTTCCGAAATATATCCCAAGTTACGCCAAACTTCTTTGCCGTTTTCATAAATGATGATCATCGGCAAACCTTCAATTTTCATGGCTTCGGTTAAACTTTTGTTTTCGTCGGCATCTACTCTCACAATTTTGACTTGGTCTTTCATCTCTTCTTGCATCTTCAAGATGTAAGGCTTCATTTTTTGGCAAGGCGCACACCAAACCGCAGTAAAATTGATGAGTACTTTTTTATCGGAAGCTACTAATTTTTGGTAATCTTCAACAGTCATACCGCCGGTTTTAGCCGTTTGTCCGGCTTTGGGCATACCGGCCGTAGTCCATTTCATGATACCGCCTTCCAAGTTGTACACTTCGGTAAAGCCCATGCCCACCAACTTATCAGCAGCTTGAGCACTTCGTCCGCCTACTTTACAATACACGAAAATGGGTTTCGATTTATCGTATTGTGAAGCTTTAGTAGCAAAATCAGGACTGTTCACGTTTACGTTATCGGCATTTTCTAGATGTTCAACGCTATATTCTTCCGGAGTTCTAACATCTAATAATTGGGGTTTTTCGGTGTTTTTTAATTTTTCAGCATACGTTTTAACATCAAGGGTTTGCACCGGTTTTGTGGCTTGGCCTTGGCAACTCAAAAATAAAAAGCTGATGAATAACAGGGAAAATAATTTGGTTTTCATGATAAAAAAATTTTAGCTAAAGTACAAAATACCGCTGCATTAAAGGTTAAATATTTTATAACTCTGGTGTGTGGTTTTTACAATGTTTTCGGTGCGTTCCGGATGCGTGTCGGAGATGAAGAGTTGGCCAAACTCGTCATTATTCACCATAGCTACAATTTTGCTCACGCGAAATTCATCCAGTTTGTCGAAAATGTCATCAAAAAGCAAAATCGGTTTCTCACCGCTTTGTTTTTTAACGAAATCGAATTGGGCCAGTTTTAGGGCGATTAAAAACGATTTTTGTTGTCCTTGTGAGCCAAACTTTTTGATAGGGAAGTGGTCGATTTCAAACGATAAATCATCTTTGTGAATACCAACAGAAGTGTATTGTAAAGCGCGGTCTTTGCTGAGGTTTTCTTCTAATAATGTCAGCATATTTTTTTCAAACAAATCACTTTGATACACCAATTGTACGGTTTCGGCTGAATCGGAAATTGTTTGATGATACGCGTTAAAAATCGGCACAAAGTCGGCCAAAAACGCTTTTCGCTTTTCAAAAATAACTTGCCCCAAAGTTTCCAATTGTTCATTATAAATGGACAAAGTATCTTTTTCAAAAACGTGATTCAAGGCAAAATATTTCAACAGCGCATTGCGTTGGCTTACAATTTTGTGGTACTGAATCAACTGTTGTAAATAACTGCTGTCTAACTGCGAAATCACGCTGTCGATAAATTTGCGTCTTGTTTCGCTACCCTCAATAATCAAATCCCTGTCGGCCGGCGAAATAATCACCAAGGGTATAAAACCCACATGATCGGAGAACTTTTCGTAGAGTTTACCGTTGCGTTTGAGGATTTTCTTCTGACCTTTTTTCAAGCTGCACAGGATTTGCTCGGTACGGCTGTTCTTCTCAAACTCGCCATCCACCACAAAAAAATCTTCACCGTGTTTGATGTTTTGCACAGCCAGCGGATTGAAATAACTTTTACCGATGGCCAAATGATACACAGCATCCAAAATATTGGTTTTTCCAATGCCGTTTTTCCCTACGAAGCAATTGATTTTAGCATCAAATTCGAAGGTGGCATCAGCAAAATTCTTGTAGTTTAGGACTGAAAGGCGTTTTAAAAACAATTCGGTATCGCTTGAGTTAAGGTTAAATAATTGGTTTACATTGATTTGTTTTCTTTTTGAAACACTCAAAGAAAGTCCTGCAAATTATTTAAAATTATTGATATAAAGAATGAACGGTAGAATTCTTTAGTGGTTGTTTTATGGGAAACGATTCAAAAACGAGTATTTTCTACTTTAAAAAATATTAAATCGATTTTTTTTATGGGAGTTTGAATAAAAATTTTATTTTTGCGCACACTAAATTAAAAATAGATGGCAACTTTTAACAAAAGAGGATATAAAGCACCAAAAGAAAAAGCGGAAAAAGTAGACGAAACTTTCATCGAAGACGTAAATGTTGATGAAAAAGACAGTACTACAGCTAAAGCATTCGACACCTTAGACCAATCGGCTTCTAAAGCAGAAGATTTTATTGCTAAAAACCAAAAAGTAATTTTAGGTGGTTTGTTGGCAGTAGTGGTAGTAGTTGTGGGTTATTTCGCTTATGATAAATTTATTGCTGAGCCTAACCAACAAGAAGCGGCTGAAGAATTATTCGTAGCCCAACAAAACTTCCAAAAAGCGGTTGACGGTGATGTGAAAGCAGATTCTTTATTCAATTTAGTATTGAATGGTTCTGAAGGAAAATTTGGTGTACTTAAAATTGCAGAAGAGTATTCAGGTACTGATGCCGCAAACCAAGCTAACTTTATGGCCGGTATCGCTTACTTGAACACCGGTAAATATGCAGAAGCTATTGCGAGTTTAGAAAAATTTAACTCTAAAGATGTTACTTTAAGCATTTTAGCTAAAGGCGCTATCGGAGATGCTTACGCACAACAAAACAAACAAAA
>JBEBBH010000017.1:0-5959 GCA_041158485.1 Bacteroidota bacterium
ATTAAAAAGATAGAAGCCGCGGTTTTGTAACTTACAGTACCCAAGCGTTGTTCGATATAACCGTAAATAGAAGTCAGGTTCATGCGGTAATATAACGGCAATAAAACTTTAGCAATAATTAAAAAACCAATGGCATTGCCCAGCACAAATTGAAAGTATTTGAACTGCAAATCGGGATTACCTACTTCACCCGGAACCGAGATAAAAGTTACACCCGAAAGCGCGGTACCAATCATACCAAAAGCCACCAAATACCATTTGGAGTTTTTATTAGCTTTGAAAAAAGTATCGTTATCAGCACTTTTTTTACTCACTAAATTCGAAACCAATAGCAATACGCCGAAGTAGATAACAATGATAATCAATATGGTGGTTGGTGTCATAAGTTGGGTTTTACAGTGAGCCAAAATACAAAATTAATGTATCGATTTGAAGATTTGAAGCTTTGAAAATTTGAACATGAGGTAATGCATTAATTTTCTAATTATCCAATTGATTCATTTTCAAATTAACTACTTTTGTCCTATGGAATTTTCGTCAAAATTGTTAGAAAGAGCCGTCAACGAAATGGCGCAACTGCCCGGAATAGGGAAGCGTACCGCTTTGCGATTGGTGTTACATTTACTGAAACAACCGGTAGAGCAAACCCAGTTTCTGACACAAGCGTTATCAGCTATGCGTG
This sequence comes from Bacteroidota bacterium, assembly GCA_041158485.1. GTDB lineage: Bacteria > Bacteroidota > Bacteroidia > Flavobacteriales > Flavobacteriaceae > Flavobacterium. The sequence continues at coordinate 683 of JBEBBH010000017.1, forward strand.
AGGAAATTAAGTTTTGTAAATCATGTCACAACATCTCAGATGTGGAAGTATGCGAAATTTGCAGCAATCCGTCAAGAAACCACAAAATCATTTGTGTTGTTGAAGATGTTCGCGACGTAATGGCTATCGAAAACACCAACCAATTCAAAGGGATTTACCACGTTTTAGGCGGGAAGATTTCCCCGATAGACGGGATTGGCCCCAGTCAGTTAACTATCAGTTCGTTAGTGGAAAAAGTCAGAACTGGACAAGTTGAGGAGTTAATCTTTGCTTTGAGCTCGACTATGGAAGGTGATACTACCAATTTTTACATCTTTAAACAAGTCAAAGATTTAGAGGTGAAAATCTCTGCCATTGCCCGTGGAATAGCCGTTGGCGACGAGTTAGAGTACGCAGATGAAGTTACCCTAGGACGCAGCATTTTGCATAGGATTCCGTTCGAAAATTCGCTTAAAAATATATAGCAAAATAAAATAGGCTACATTTTTTGTATTTAGAATTGAAAAACTATCTTTGTTTGCAATTTTTTTTATTAAGGTAATGAACAGATTAACCCTATATATTCTCTTATTATTCAGTTTCTTTTTTACTTCTTGTATCCCTTCTAAAGACTTAATTTATCTGCAGGAAAAAAATAAAAGTACTGCCAGTCAGCCCGTTGAGCCGGTTGCATTTAAACCATATAGGCTACAAATCAACGACATCTTAAATATCAAAATTAAGGCTATCGATCCTGAATTAGTGGAGATTTTCAATGTAACGGCACAATCACAATCATCCACCGGAGGAAATGAGCTGAGTAACTATTTTAACGGCTATTCGGTAGATGACCACGGTAACATAAGACTACCTATTTTGGGAGAAGTAAACGTTTTAGGGCGAACCATAGAGGAAGTTACAACTATTATTGAAGGGCGATTGTTGAAAGAATATTTCAATAAACAAGCCGGTATTTTTGCAGTAGTGAAATTAGCCGGTTTTCGTTATACCATTAATGGCGAAGTCAATACACCCGGAACTAAAGTGTTGTATCAAGATCGCGTTAATTTAATGGAAGCAGTGGCTAATGCCGGCGATATCGCCATCACAGGCGATCGTAAAAATGTGAAAGTAATCAGAAGGAATGCTACCGGCAATGAAACATTTTCAGTTGATTTAACCGATGCCAATGCATTCAATTCTCCGGCTTTTAACTTGCAACCCAATGATTACATTTTGGTCAATCCGGTAAAACAAAAAACTTGGGGTACCGGTAAAACGGGTATCGAATCATTATCCACAGTCATTACCCTATTATCATTGGCCACCACGACTTTCTTATTACTTAAAAATTAAATGCTCAATTCATGCTGGATATAAAGGATTTTTCTTTTTTCGAAAAACAAAATAGCTTTGATTTTAAGAGTTTTCTAATCAAGATAGTCAGTTATTGGAAATGGTTTTTAGTATCGTTAATCGTAACGTTTTCTATAGCCCATCAGGTTAACGTACGCAAACAAAAAATCTTCGGAATCGGCACCACTATTGCGGTTAAGGAAGAGAATAATCCGTTTTTTACTTCTAACACGAGTTTGGTTTTCAATTGGGGTGGCACATCAGATAAAGTGCAGATGATTTCTACTACTCTGAAATCGAGATCACACAACGAATTGGTCGTGGATGAGCTTCAGTTTTACACCGATTATTTTATTAAAACCGATTATTATCTCAAGGATGTTTATGGTCAGGTTCCGTTCAAAATTACTATTGATAAAACCAAAGGTCAGTTGTATGAGCAATTCATCAAAGTAAAACTGACTTCTGCTAATACCTACCAAATTGCAGTTTCTATTCCTTCTAACACAACAAGTGTTATTAAATATTCAGATAATTCGGTGTCCAGTATTCCGGTTTTTGAAACCGAAATCGTTAAGAAATACCGTGTTGGACAAGAAGTTAATTTGCCGTTTTTGAACTGGAAATTAGAACTTACTAAGATGCCAAAAGATTTTATCGGAAAAGAGGTTTTAATTCGATTCAATTCTTTTGATGAAACCGTAACCACTTACAAAGGTTTAGAAGTAGAAATTGATGTCAGAGCCGGTTCCATTGTACGTTTGGGAATGCAAGGCACCAACAAAGAGCGAATGGTAGACTACCTGAATGCGACCGTTTTAAAACTAATTGAACGACAATTAGAACAAAAGAATAAGTTTGCCGACAACACAATCGCCTTTATTGATGAAACCTTACAAAAAATGGAAGGTGAACTTAAAGATTCAGGAGAAGACTTGAAAGATTTCAGTCGTAACAACAACATACTTGATATTGAAGATAAAGGGGCTAATTTCAAGCAATTACTAACGGAAAACGATATTAAAAAGCAAGAAGTAGAGCGTAAACTAGCCTATTTGAATGCTTTGAAAACCTATTTAAACGGCAGCGTAGATTTTTCAAAATTACCGGCACCTACTGTGGCCGGAATAGAAGAACCGAATATCGTGAACAATGTAGCCAAATTAATTTCATTGTCAATTGAACGCTCAAATATGGTGTATTCCGCCAAAGGAAACATCTTTTATGAGCGCGTGGATAATGAAATCATGTCGGTTAAAAAAGTGTTGTTGGAAAACGCCAATTCACTTAAAAATGCTTTGCAATACGACCTGCGACAAGTTGACACCAAACTCAGTCAGCTGGAAGGCGAGGTTAAAAAATTACCTGAAACCAATCAGGCTTACTTGAACATATCACGCAAATACGATTTAAGTAGTAACATCTACAATACCTATTTGCAAAAGAGAAGCGAAGCGTCTATTGTAAAAGCGGCGAACTTATCCGATATTCAATTTATTGATCCGGCCAAAGATGTCGGCGGCGGATTGTTGGGGCCAAAAACAGCGGTTAACTATGTCTTGGCGTTCTTTATCGGTTTGTTTATTCCGTTGGTGATAGTATTCTTTATCTTCTTCATCAGCAACTCAATTCAAAATATTGATGATATTTCGGCTATTACGCAAATTCCTATTATTGGTATAGTTGGAGTGAAGCACACCGAATCGAATTTATCTGTTTTTGAGCGACCGAAATCGGCGCTATCGGAGTCTTTCCGAGCGATTCGTTCATCGTTACAGTTTTTATACAAAAAACAAAGTTCGGAAGGCGCCAAAACGCTAATGTTGACTTCCTCTGTCAGCGGGGAAGGAAAAACTTTTTGTTCCATCAACATCGCTACGGTGTTTGCTTTGAGTGAAAAGAAAACTATTATACTCGGACTTGACTTGCGCAAACCGAAAATCTTTGATGATTTTAATATTCGAAACGACATTGGTGCGGTGAACTATTTAATCGGGCAAAAAGGTTTGGATGAAGTGATTCAAAAAACACACATCCCGTATTTAGATGTCATTACTTCAGGTCCGATTCCGCCAAATCCTTCCGAGTTGATTTTGGGAGAAACAATGAAAGACATGATTGCCGTCTTGAAAAAGGAATACGATTATATCATTTTGGATACGCCGCCGGTAGGATTGGTGTCGGATGCATTGGAACTAGCACAATACAGTGATGTTACACTATATATTGTAAGACAAAATTTCACCAAAAAAGAAATGTTGACGTTGCTCAATAACCGAACCAAGCGTGGAGAGTTAAACAACATCAGCATCGTATTTAACGGTTATGAAAACAAAGCCAAATACGGTACCGGCTATGGCTATGGTTATGGCTACGGTTATGGTTACGGCTATGGTTATTCCAACGGTTACCATGAAGATGACGAACCGAGAGGATTTTTAGACAAGTTGAAATATAAATTATTCAAGAAATAAAGCATGAGCGCAGTATCTAAATCGGTTTTGATTACCGGAGGTGCCGGTTTTATCGGTTCTAATCTTTGCGAGTACTTTTTGCAAAAAGGATATCGTGTTACCTGTTTGGATAATTTTGCTACCGGACATCATCATAATATTGCCCCTTTTTTGAGCAATGAGAATTTTAACCTACTGGAAGGCGATATTAGAGATTTAGAGACTTGTAGAAAAGCAGTTGCCGGTGTTGATTACGTATTACACCAAGCCGCTTTAGGTTCGGTGCCGCGTTCTATTAATGATCCTATTACCAGCAATGAGGTAAATGTAAGTGGCTTTTTGAATATGTTAGTTGCTTCAAGAGATGCGGGAGTGAAACGCTTTGTGTATGCTGCCAGCTCTTCTACCTATGGAGATTCGGAAAGTTTGCCGAAAGTTGAAGAAACTATTGGTAAACCGCTTTCGCCTTACGCCATCACAAAATACGTTAACGAGTTATACGCCGATATATTTGCTAAAACCTATGGTTTAGAGACTATTGGCTTGCGATATTTTAATGTTTTCGGAAGAAGGCAAGATCCGAATGGTGCTTATGCCGCGGTAATTCCGAAGTTTGTGTTGCAATTGGTAAAGCATGAAAGTCCAATTATCAACGGTGACGGCAATTACTCTCGGGATTTCACTTATATCGATAACGTGATTCAAATGAATGAACTGGCGATGACAACGGAAAATCCTGAGGCCTTAAACACGGTGTACAATACCGCTTTTGGTGACAGAACAACTTTAAACGATATGGTGCATTATTTAAAAGTTTACTTGTCGGAATTTGATCCGGCCATTGCTGATGTTGCGGTGGTTCACGGACCAAACCGATTAGGCGATATACCACACTCGTTAGCCAGTATAGATAAAGCCCGAAAATTACTGAATTACCAGCCCGAGTTTTCCTTTCAACAAGGCTTAAAAGCTGCTGTTGCTTGGTATTGGGAAAATTTAAAAAAAGAATAAATTACAGTTGAGAATGAAAATAACTAACATTTGTTGTATTGGAGCCGGATATGTTGGAGGACCAACTATGGCCGTTATAGCTGAAAAGTGTCCGCATATTAAAGTGACCGTAGTGGATTTGAATGAAGCCAGGATTGCGGCTTGGAATGATGCCGATATCAATAATATTCCGATATACGAACCGGGACTGAATGAAATTGTGGGGAAAGCCAGAGGCAAGAATCTTTTCTTTTCAACCAACGTTGATAAAGCCATAGATGAAGCGGAGTTAATTTTTATTTCGGTGAATACGCCTACCAAAACGTATGGTACCGGAAAAGGAATGGCAGCCGATTTGAAACATATAGAATTGTGTGCCCGTCAAATTGCTAAAGTGGCTAAAAACGATAAAATCATCGTAGAGAAGTCGACTTTGCCGGTGCGTACAGCCGAAGCATTGAAAAGCATTTTAGACAATACCGGAAATGGCGTAAAGTTT
>JBEBBH010000018.1:0-7210 GCA_041158485.1 Bacteroidota bacterium
ATAATCCGGAAGAAGAAGTAATGACCTATAGAAAAGTGCCTTTTTCTAAAGAATTATACATCGAAAGAGAGGATTTTCAGGAAGAAGCCAACAAGAAATTTTTCCGTCTGACTTTAGGTACGGAAGTCCGTTTAAAAAATGCGTATATTATTAAAGGTGAAAGTGTTATCAAAGACGAAAACGGGAACATAACCGAAATTCATTGTACGTATGATACCGATTCTCGCAGCGGTAGCGGTACAGAAGCGTCTCAAAGAAAAGTAAAAGGAACGATTCATTGGGTTGCTGTTAATCATGCTATTCCGGCTGAAGTTCGTGTATACGACCGATTGTTTACCCATGAAAGTCCGGATGGCAACAAAGAAATCGACTTTAAAGAATTCATCAATCCGAATTCATTGGAAGTGATTACCGGTTTTGTAGAACCAAGTTTGCAATCGGCTAAAAATTTAGACCAATTTCAATTCCAGCGTTTGGGTTATTTTTGTGTAGATAAAGAATCTTCAACTGAAAAGTTGATTTTTAATAAAACAGTTGGCTTAAGAGATACTTGGGCTAAAGTGGAAAGCAAAGAATAATTTCAGTATAGAAAATACAAATAAAAAGCCTGCGTAATAGCGGGCTTTTTCTATTATTGTTAAAAATTATTGTTTTTAAAAATAATATAATTTATTATGATTAAAACCGACCTTCATAAATCGGTTTTATTTAATTTTTAAAAATCCTTAAGGTGATTTTATAGTGTTAGTAGTGAACTTCTTTTATAGCGCTTTAAAATCATTTTTCACCATTTAACGGCTTCTTAACGGCCTTTGGTTAAAAATTCCGTAACTTTAATCAAATTAAAATTTCAAAAATTATGTCAGGAAGAAGTAGTGACAGCATTTTGGCACTTTTAGCCGGAGCTGCCATCGGAGTAGGTATCGGAATTTTGTTTGCACCTGATAAAGGATCGAAAACAAGAGAAAAAATTAAAAACAGTTTGGATGATTTGAAGGATGAAGTAAAAACCAAATTCAATTCTGCGGAAGAAGAAGCCAAAGAGCAATTTTCTCAAACCAAAGACGAGTTGAAAGAAACCGTAGAAAACTTGTTATCAAAATCGAGTTACAAAGCAGAAGAAGCCATTACCTTTTTGGAAGAAAAATTAGCCGAGCTTAAAAAACAAAACGCCAAATTACAGAAGTAATGCCTTTTGAAGAAATTAAAGAAAATGTAGAAGACATTCAGCAGAACGCTAAAGCGTATGTAGAAACCAGTTTGGCTTACTACAAACTTTGGGGTTTTAAAGTGGCTATGAAGTCGACTACCTTAATGGTTAAGTTTTTACTGATTGCGCTTTGTTTTACTATCGTTTTACTTTTTATTTCCATAGCCGGAGCTTTGGCTTTAGGACAATGGTTTAACAGTTATCCTTTAGGATTTTTAGCGATTGCCGGTGTTTATTTGGTATTAGCGATGCTGTTATTTTTGGTAAAAGATAAAATAGTAGAAGGGCCAATTTTAGAGAAGTTTTCAGAAATATTTTTTAACGATTGATTATGCAGCCTAAAAAATATTCATCTTACGCCGAGATAGAGCACGATTTAGAGATTCTGAAATTGGAAAAGGAAATCTATTTCCAAAAGATGAAACTCAGTTATGAGAAAACCAAGGAAAGTATTTTCCCTTCCGAACCGGTTCAAGGCTTTTATGCAGTGTATAAAAAAGTCTTTTCCGGGACTTTAGGTAGTATTCTTAAAATTGCATTACCGTATGTAATCAGTTGGTTTATAAACAGAAAAAGAGGCGATTAAGCCTCTTTTTTTTGTTTTCCCTAGATTAATTAGTCGGTTCTGTTGGGTTTGAAGTATCCGACGGATTGTAATCGGTTGATGTGTGATCATCTCTCTTTTTGATGCGTTTTGGTGCGTTTTTCATCACTTCACCTACTTGGTTACTGGCGGTAAAACTCGCCACCATATTGTTCAGCATATCGCTTCCGGCTTGCGGTGAGTTCGGCAACAAAATCAAATTCGAGTTGGTATCGGCGCCAATCGCTTGCAAAGTATCGTAATGTTGTGTTACTACAATCAAAGCTGAAGCTTCTTGCGAATTGATACCTACATTGTTCAATACTTCCACACTTTCTACCAAACCGCGGGCAATTTCTCTTCTTTGGTCTGCTATACCTTGACCTTGTAAACGCTTGCTTTCGGCTTCGGCTTTCGCTTTCGCCACAATGCGAATTCTTTGGGCTTCCGATTCGAATTCGGCCGCTGTTTTTTCTCTGTCGGCAGCATTAATTCGGTTCATCGCATTTTTTACTTGCATATCCGGATCAATATCAGTCACTAAGGTGTTGATAATATCGTAACCATACGTCATCATCGCTTCGTTTAATTCGCGTTTTACTGCTATAGCGATATCGTCTTTTCTTTCAAAAACATCGTCTAATTTTAACTTCGGTACTTCGGCACGAACTACGTCGAATACATAAGCGGTGATTTGATCGTGCGGATATTCTAATTTATAGAAGGCTTCGTATACTTTTTCTTGGATGACTTTAAACTGAACGGACACTTTCATTTTCACGAATACGTTGTCTTTGGTTTTGGTTTCGATGATGACATCCAATTGTTGAATTCTCAAATTCACGCGACCTGCAATTCGGTCGATTACCGGAATTTTAAGCTGTAAACCCGAGTTTCGGATGCTCAAGAACTTACCGAATCGTTCCACGACAACCGCCGTTTGTTGCTTTACGGTAAAAAAGCAAGCGAACAGAAAAAGAACACCAAATACCAATGGGATGATAATAAATTCCATACTATTTTAAATTTTAGTGATTAAAATAGGTTGTACGAAAATATATGTATGTTTGTTACAAATTAACTGTCAACATTACATGAACAAAAAACTTACTGCTCTTTTGTTGTTATTTACAACTTTGGGTTTCGCTCAATACGGAAACAGAGATGGAAACCGTATCGGAATTTCAGCCGGAATTTCACAAACTACTTTATTTACCAATAATTTTAAAGCTTCTCCGGGGATGGGTTTTGCGGGCGGACTTTCGGTTCGCGGCAACTATTACAACAATTGGAGTATGATTTACGGAATGCAGTTTTTTAGCAACAACTTCTCTTTGGAATCTTCATTTAATCAAGATATTAAATACAATATTCAAGGTGTTCAAGTACGCATTTTGTTCAGCTATAATGTGGTGGAAGACCATGTGTCTCTGGATTTTGGTCCGGTATTGCAAGTGAACGGCAAACTCAAAGTAGATCCAACCGATGAAAACCGAATCCTGAAAGGAACTTTGTTAGCGGCCAATCAAATTGTGGATATATCTCCGGTTAGTGGTAATTTCTATTTAGGATGTTCTGCGGGTAGCAAAACCATCAGAGCTGTGATTTTTTATGAATATGGGTTTACCAATATTTTAAACAAACTCAACAAAGACGATGCTTTACAAACGTTGAATAACGGCGATTCCTTTAAAGGAAATCTGGGAAGTATTAACGGTCAAGTGATTATTAACTTATAAAAAAGCCCCGAATTTCGGGGCTTTTTTATTATAATGTTGCAATTGCTTTTTCCAATCGCTTGATGGTTTCGTCTTTTCCAATCAATTCTACAATATCAAAAAGATGCGGTCCTTTGAGCGCGCCAACCAAACTCAAACGGAACGGTTGCATCACTTTCCCCATACCAATTTCGTTTTTAGTCATCCAATCTTTCACGATGGTTTCAATATTAACAGAGGTAAAATCACCTATATTTTCCAATACCGAAATCAATTGTTGCATCAAATGCGGCGTATCTTCTTTCCAGTTCTTAGCGGCTTTTTCATCATAAGTCGTTGGTGCTACAAAGAAATAATCGGCTAAATCCCAAAATTCAGAAACAAAGTTAGCACGTTCTTTAATGGAAGAAACGATTCTGATTAACGTATCTTTTTCAACAACGATGCCTTTTTCAACTAAAGTAGGAGCAAAGGCTTCTGCCAAACGCTCATCACTTTGTTGTTGCAAATAGTGGTGATTGAACCATTTGTTTTTCTCCGGATCAAATTTAGCTCCGGCTTTGTGCACGCGATTCAAATCGAATTTTTGCGCTAATTCTTCCAAAGAAAAGATTTCCTGTTCGCTGCCGTCATTCCAACCTAACAAGGCCAAAAAGTTTACTACCGCTTCAGGGAAAAATCCTTTTTCTCTATAACCCGATGAAACGCCTTCTTCGCTTTTCCACTCTAACGGAAATACCGGAAAGCCCATTTTATCGCCATCGCGTTTGGATAATTTTCCGTTGCCGACAGGTTTTAAAATCAACGGTAAATGGGCAAATTCAGGTGCTTCCCAACCAAAAGCTTTGTATAATAAACTGTGCAAAGGCATACTGGGCAACCATTCTTCCCCGCGAATCACGTGTGAAGTTTCCATCAAATGGTCGTCTACAATATTCGCCAAATGGTACGTTGGCATACCATCCGACTTGAATAATACTTTATCGTCTAATAAATTCGTTTCAAACTTCAAATCGCCACGAATAATATCGTGTAAATGCAAGGTTTCGTTTACCGGCGTTTTAAATCGAATCACATAGGCTTCGCCAGTGGCAATTCTTTTTTCGGTTTCTGCTACCGAAATAACTAATGAAGTATCTAATTTTTCACGATTGTGCCAATTGTAAATAAAAGTTTTCCCTTCGGCTTCGTGTTGTTTTCTATGATTATCCAGAGCTTCAGCAGTATCAAAAGCGTAATAAGCCCAACCGGTATTCACCAATTGATCGGCGTATTGTTTGTATAAATCTTTTCTTTCGCTTTGACGGTATGGTCCGAATTTTTCATTTTTTCCAACGCTTTCACTCGGTGCAATGCCTAACCATTCCAAGGCTTCAAAAATGTATTGCTCTGCACCGGGAACAAAACGATTTTGATCGGTATCTTCAATGCGTAAATAGAATACACCGTTGTGTTTTTTGGCAAATAAATAATTAAATAAGGCTGTTCTCACGCCGCCAATGTGCAATGGTCCGGTCGGACTGGGAGCAAAACGAACTCTAACTGGTCTTGACATTTCTATAAATTTTCGGCAAAGATAAACAGAAGTTGGAAGTTGGAAGTTAGAAGTTGGAAGTTTTTGATACGGGTTACAGCTTCATTTTCAATACGTTTTCATTGACAAATTTTTAACGTTGGTTATCCGCCAAAAATTGTACATTTATCGGTTATAAAAAAGATTGGCTGAAAATTGGAAAAATCAACCCTTATTTACCAAAAGTTAGAAGACTTTATTCGAAAGTTTTACACCAACGAATTGCTGCGCGGGACTATATTTTTCGTCGGCATTGGTTTACTGTATTTTATCTTCACGCTGTTTGTTGAATATTTTTTGTGGCTGAAACCTACGGCGCGAACCGTTTTGTTTGTGCTTTTTGTAGTCGTAGAATTGTTTCTGTTGCTGCGATTCATTCTCTTTCCTTTGTTCAAGTTATTCAAATTACAAAAGGGAATCGACTACAATCAGGCGTCTAACATCATCGGAAATCATTTTAACGAAGTAGGCGATAAGCTGACCAATTTTCTACAATTATCACAAGACCAAAACCAATCGGAACTGCTTTTGGCTTCTATCGAACAAAAAGCCGCTACGTTACAGCCGATTCCTTTCGGCAACGCCATTAATTTAGGCAAGAATAAGAAGTATTTGCCTTTGGCTGTGATTCCGATTTTGTTCTTTTTGTTTTTCCTGATTTCGGGTAAAGGCGAAATTTTATCACAAAGTTTCAATCGTGTGGTAAACTTCAAGCAACAATTTACACCACCGGCGCCGTTTAAAATTGTATTGGTGAACAACAATTTGCAAACAGAACAAAACAAAGATTTCTTAGTCAAAGTCATAACGGTTGGAAACGTAGTACCTGAAAATGCGATGATTTTCATAGGTGATGAAAGTTATTACATGGAAACCACCAAAGCAGGTGAGTTTGAATTTGTCATTCCGAAACCTTCAGAAGATGTTCCATTTCACATCGAAGCCAACGAAGTCAGTTCACACGATTATGAGCTGAAAGTGGTTACCGTACCGTCTATTGCCAATTTCGAAATGATTCTGAATTTCCCGAGTTATTTGAATAAAAAGCCAGAAGTGATAAAAGGAACCGGAAATGCTGTAATTCCTGAAGGCACCAAAGTGACATGGCGTATGAACACTTTAGCTACTCAAAAAGTAGATTGGGTGAACGCTGCCAATCGTTTTACTTTTGCTAAACAAGACAATGTGTTTACGCTATCGAAAAGCATTTTGCAAAATGTGGATTATCAAATTCTGACTTCCAACAATAAAGTGCAGCATTACGAAAAGCTGAATTATCAGATTTCAGTAATCAAAGACCAATTCCCAACCATAACGGTAAACAATGCGCCGGATAGTTTAAAAGTCAATAAAAATTATGTGCTCGGACAAGTATCTGACGACTACGGTCTTTCTAAACTACAAATTGTTTATTATCCAAAGGACAAGCCAAGCGCTGCTAAAAAGGGGCTTATTAACATAAAAAAGGACGTTTACGATCAGTTTGTCTTTGCTTTCCCAAGTAATCTTCCGGTGGAAGAAGGCGTTTCGTATGAGTACTATTTTGAGATTTTCGATAATGATGCCATTCACAATTTCAAAAGTACCAAATCATCTGTATTCAGTAATCGCATCGCAACTGAGACAGAGAAGCAAGACGAAATGTTACAGCAACAAAACGACAACATCAATTCGTTAGCCAAATCGCTTAAAGCCCAAGACAAGCAATTATCCGAAATGGAGAAGTTGCAAAAAATGGGTAAAGAGAAAGATAATTTGGATTATAAAGAGCAACAAAAAGTCAATGATTTTATCCAACGCCAAAAGCAACAGGACGAAATGATGAAAGAGTTTTCAGAGAAGATGAAGGACAATTTGGAACAATTCAAAACCGACAAAAAAGACGAGAAGAAAGAATTGCTGCAAGAGCGGTTAGAGAAAACCAAAGAGGAACTGGAAAAGAACAAAAAGCTGTTGGACGAATTGCAAAAGTTGAATGATAAAATCAGCAAAGAAGAGTTGTTCGAAAAAATGCAAAAGTTCCAACAAGCCAGTAAAAATCAAACCAAGAGTTTAGAGCAGTTGGTTGAGCTAACCAAACGTTATTATGTTGAAAAGAAAGCGGAACAAATTGCCAATAAGTTAGA
>JBEBBH010000019.1:0-2884 GCA_041158485.1 Bacteroidota bacterium
ATTCCCTTTCATGTTTTCTACCAAAGCCGAACCCAATATGGCAATAGCATCGCCAAAGAAAACAAGTATCGGCAACATGACGGTAGTCGCTAAAATTCGGGTAACCACTAAGTATTTATACGGATTAGTACCTGAGACTTCCATGGCGTCAATTTGCTCGGTAACGCGCATCGAACCTAATTCGGCGCCTATGCCTGAACCAATTCTTCCGGCACAAATTAAAGCGGTGATGATAGGTCCGATTTCTCTAATAATAGAAATACTTACCATTGAAGGCATCCAGGAAACCGCACCAAATTCTTCTAAGGTTGGGCGAGATTGTAGTGTAAATACTAATCCGATGATAAAACCTGTTACGCTTACTAACAACAACGAGCGATTGCCCATATTGTAACATTGGCGTAAAAATTCTTTGAGTTCGAACGGCGGATTGAATAACTCTTTGAAGAAACGACCCGTGAAATAGGAGAGTTCACCAATTTCAATTAAAAAATTTTTAAATGAGGTTACCACTTTGGAATCATTTTCCATAGATTGAAATTAAGTAAAAGTCCTTACCAAATATAAAGAATTATACTGATAATGACTACTTATTGCCCATAAAAAAACCACTCTCTCAAAATGATAAAGCGGATTTTTTATGATAATTGAAACGGAATATTTATTTTTCTAAAACCAAATATTCCCAAGGTTCAAGGGTAAACACATCATCTCCGTTCAAGGTGATTTTTTGGCCTGAAAACAATTCTGTATAATTACCTTTTAGGTGTTTAGCGTTGAGTTTCACGGTTACCGGTTTGTCACTGTAATTGATTATGGGAATTACCCTGTCGTTGTTTTTGGTACGTGAAAATGAAATCACTTGTTCCATTTTGTCGTTGTAAACCCTAACCATTACGCCACCTTCTTTACCATTCCACAAAGCATGATTGCGGTGTTTTAAATCGAATAGTGTTTTGAACAAACCTTCGTATGGCATTTGACTCCAATCGATTAAATCTTTTTCGAAAAAGGCAAGCGAACGATCTAAACCGGCTTCTTGTCCACCATAAACCAAAGGCATTCCATTAACAGTTCCGGTTAAAACGATAGACGCTTCCAAGCCGTTTCCGAAATTATAGACCATGTTTTTATTCCATGAATTCATATCGTGGTTATCGGTAAAAAGCATGCGGTAACCGTCACGCGGGAAAGTGCTCACATCGTGCGCCATGTATTCTACCAAACCGCCAATGCTTTTTTTATCTCTGGTAACCGCCGCCATTTTGTCCCAAAAAGTCCAGGAGTAAGTCATGTCAAATGCTTTTTGGTGTAAATCTCTGGATTCCCATTCGGCCAACATAAAAACCGGTTTAACCGCGTCCATTTCGGCTCGGGCATTGTTCCAAAAATCAGTCGGAATGAATCCGGCTGTATCACAACGGTATCCGTCTATATTGAAATCTTTTACCCAATACACCAAGGCTTCGGTCATGTATTTTCGAATGCCGGGCTTGTCGTAATCAAAGTCGATTACATCATCCCAATCATACCATGGAGTAGGTTGAAAATTTCCTTCTTCGGTTTTGGTGTACCAATCCGGATGCTCTTTGGCTAACGGATTGTCCCATGAAGAGTGATTCGCTACCCAATCTACAATGACATACATGCCCATACTGTGGATTTTATCTACCAGGTGCTTGAAGTCGGCTTTAGTCCCAAATTCAGGATTGATACCGTAATAATCTTTTACCGAATAATAACTGCCCAAAGTGCCTTTTCTTTTTTCAACGCCTATCGGATGAATCGGCATGAGCCAAATGATATCGATTCCCATTTTCTTTATTCTGGGTAAATGCGCTTCAAAAGCTTTAAAAGTACCTTCCGGTGTAAATTGTCGGACATTCACTTCGTAGATGGTGGCATTTTTGCTCCATTCAGGATGTTTAACTTCAACGAATTCTTTGGGTTGGTAACGATCTTCGGGATTATCACTGTTTTTTTCTTTTAAACAACTCACCAGAACTAGGCAAAGAGCAAGGATTGAAATTTTGTAAAAAGGTTTCATTTATAAGGGATTAAGAAACTAATGTAATAAAAAAAACCAAAACAGAAGTTTTGGTTTAAATTATTTTCTTGATAACTCTAAGTCGGTGTGTATGTCTGTTTTGTTCTGCATTGTAAATTCCTAAATGGTCTAAGCGATCAATTCTGACTTTTCCGCTGGCGTGGATGATGTAGTTGTTTTCCATCATGATGCCTACGTGGATGATTTTGCCTTCGTCGTTGTCAAAAAAGGCTAAATCTCCCGGTTCACTTTCTTCAATAAAACTCAGCGCGTCACCTTGACCGGCTTGCTGTGAAGCATCGCGAAGCAAATGATAGCCGTTAAGTTTGTACACCATTTGCGTAAAACCGGAGCAATCAATTCCGAAAGGTGTTTTACCGCCCCAAAGATAAGGTGCGTTCAAATATTGGTAAGCTGTGGTGATCAAATCGGATTTGGGTTTGATGCCACTGGTTTTCAATCCTTCAAACTGAAAGCCTTCCGTATTGATTTCGCTGTGGTTTAAAAACGATAGCGAAGCGCCAAGCGGAATAGGCAAGAGCATGTTTTTCGCATTGGTGACATATTCCACCAAATCAGCATTCAAAATAATGGCTTCTTTGGATAAATCGTTAAAATTTTTCTCCGAAATACTTTGGTATTGTTTGGAATCAACCCAGCCTTCATAACTGTCGAACTGCAACTTGATTTTAGCCCATTGGTTTTGTCTTTCCAAAATTTCAAAATGCTCACCAAACAACACTTGCGAAACGATTTCGCTTCGGTCACTAGGCTCGGCTCGTAAAGGAATTATGGCAAGGTTACAAATGGCAAACATTTACACGAATTATGAGTTAT
>JBEBBH010000020.1:0-7576 GCA_041158485.1 Bacteroidota bacterium
ATCTGGCAAATGGCGATGGATATTGCAAAAGATGTTTTTGATTTGATTGCAGACTTTCCGAACGAAGAAAAGTTTGGATTAGTTTCTCAAATGAATAGATGTGTTATTTCAATTCCCTCAAATATTGCGGAAGGTTCTAGTAGAACAAACAAATCATTCAGCCATTTTATTGATATTTCTTTGGGGTCTTCATTTGAATTACAAACTCAATTACTACTTGCTAATTCAAAAAAAATTATTTCTGATGATTCTCTTAGTGATTTAGAAAATAAACTAGTAGAATTCCAAAAAGCAACAATGACATTTCAAAACACATTAAATTAGTTATAATGAATTTTATAAAAAGTAAGAATCTATCATCTTTCCGTCTCTTTTCTTTATGTCTTTTTTTTATGAGCACTCTTGCCTTTTCCCAAAAGAAAGACGAAAACATCGGGACCGAAGTAGTTAACGTAGTGAAACCTTATACGCCAACCATTTCCGACGCTTTTAAAGTGAAAGAAACGCCTTCTTTGGACGACGAGGAAACCCAGAAAAAAGAAAACATCAAATACACTATTTTTTCTTTTCCGGTAGCGTCAACTTTTGCGCCGGCTAAAGGAAAAGCCGCCGGTGTAGACAAATCGCCTCAAGAAAAAATATTCAGTAACTATTTGACCTTAGCGGCCGGAAATTATGGTACGGTGAATGCCGAATTGTTTGTCACCGAAAACGTAAGCAATACTGATTATTTTGGTGGTATGTTACGCCACAGTTCGTCTCAAGGTGGCATTGACGGCGTGGTTTTAGACGATAAGTTCATGAATACAACCTTGGATTTAACTTACGGAAGTCGCACCAACACCATGAACTGGAACGCCGATTTGGGTTACCAACACCAAATTTACAACTGGTATGGTTTTTATCCAGGAACGATTACGCCGGAAACTTTGGCCACTATCGACGAGCAACAAACCTATCACACTTTGTACGTAGGCGGCCGATTGGGCTTGAAGAATGTCTTAAAAGAAAGTTCGGTTAAGTTTACCCGTTTTTGGGATGCTTTCGGATCGGGTGAAAATCGTTTTGTGGCCAAGCCATCTCTTGAGTTTGATATTGTTGAGCAAAAAATCAAAGCCGATTTTGTATTGGATTATATCAGCGGTTCTTTCGACAAAAATATAGTAGGGAATGCCGGTATTAAATACGGATTTACCAATGTAGGTTTTCAACCGAGTATCAAAATTCAGAAAGACGATTTAACGGTGAATGCCGGAGTAGGATTCTTTTACAGTGCCGCTCAGGAACAAGGCGAGAGTAAGTTTTTTATCTATCCGCAAGTGACCGGATCGTATAGAGTGGTGGGCGATTTGATGATATTTTATGCCGGACTCGAAGGCGGATTAAAGCAAAACTCTTTTCGCGATTTTGCTCAGGAAAACTTCTTTGTTTCTCCAACCTTACTAGTAGCGCCAACCGATCAGAAATATGATATTTATGTTGGTTTAAAAGGAAAGTTGGCCAACAGTGTGAGTTATAATATCCGCGGTTCTTATCTAAACGAAGACAATCGCGCTTTGTTCAAAAGCAACGGCTACGAAGAATTGGTTGGGTTTGAAGGCTACCAATATGGCAATTCCTTTAATGTAGTGTATGACAAACTTAAAACGGTGAGTTTCTTTGGCGAATTAAGAGCCGATTTTTCTAAAAATGTAGCTTTCGGCATCAATGGTACTTTCAGCAGCTATTCGACCGATATTGAAAACGAAGCTTGGAATTTACCTGCTTTGAAAATAGGAACCAATTTAGACGTAAACATCACCCAAAAATGGTACGCCGGCGCGAACTTGTTTTTTGTAGGTGAAAGAAAAGATTTTGCTCATTTTGCCTCTTTAACGCAACCTACTTTTGATACCGAAGTTACCTTAGACAGCTATTTTGATTTGAATGCTCATGTAGGTTACAAACACAGCGAGCGTTTGACCTTTTTCTTAAAAGGCAACAACTTGGCCAACCAAGACTACCAACGTTGGTTGAACTATCCGGTACAAGGATTGCAAGTGTTAGGTGGCGCGAATTATAAATTTGATTTTTAATAAAAGTCGCTAAGCGGCTGAGTGTCTGAGTTACTGAGAGTTTTAACTCAGCCACTCAGCCACTCAGTTACTCAGCCACTCAAAATGAAACAACAAATCCTCGAATACTATAAACAACTTGTCCAAGACCGCATTGATGTTTTCCAAGACATGATTTCCGGTTTGACCGATGACGCGCAAAACGACGCCAAAGGTTCTGCAGGCGATAAACACGAAACGGCTTTGTCGATGATGCATTTGGAGCAGGAAAAACTCAACCACAAATTGCAAGAAGTCTTGGCTCAAAAAGCGATATTGGATAAAATTGACGCTACCGTTTCACCTCAAAAAGTAGCTTTGGGCAGTTTGGTGCAAGCCAATGGAATATGGCTTTTTATCAGCACGGCTTTGCCCAAAATTATCCTCGACGGTCAAACGGTTTTTGCCATTTCTCCACAGTCGCCATTAGGAAGTAAGTTAATGGGAAATGGTGTAGGCTTTACTGCGGAAATTAATGGGAAAGAATACCAAATCGAATCCGTTAGCTGATTGTTTTTAACCTAATTCGATATTTCTGAACCTTCTCTCTTTTTATTTTTCTTTTATTTTTAATTTTTGGTTTAAAATTGTAACTAATAATCGTTTTAATGTTTATTTTTTGTTACTTAAAAATGACTTTTGCTTCATCAAATAAACAAAGAATAAAAAGATTATGTGCGGAATTGTATGCGCCTTTGAGTTAAAGCAAAAATCAGAAACTTTAAGACCACAAGTCTTGGAAATGTCCAAAATCATCCGCCATCGCGGTCCGGATTGGAGCGGCATTTTCAGTAACGATAAAGCCATTTTGGCCCACGAAAGATTAGCTATTGTAGATCCGGCTTCGGGCAAACAACCCTTGTTCAGTAAAGACGGAGGGTTGGTTTTGGCAGCCAACGGAGAAATATACAACCACCGCGTTTTGCGCGAACAGTTTGAAGGAAAGTACGAGTTCCAAACCCAAAGTGATTGCGAAGTCATTTTGGCACTCTACCAAGAAAAAGGACCACATTTTATAGACGAGATGAATGGTATTTTCGGTTTTGCCTTATACGATGTGGAAAAAGATGAATACTTCATTGCCCGTGACCATATGGGAATCATTCCATTGTATATGGGCTGGGATCAGTTTGGAACATTTTACGTGGCTTCCGAATTAAAAGCTTTGGAAGGCTATTGTACTAAAATCGAGTTGTTTCCGCCCGGCCATTATTTGTCGAGTAAAGATGGCGAATTGGTGCAATGGTACCAAAGAGAATGGACCGAGTTCGAGGCAGTAAAAGAAAACGAAACCAGCATTCAAGAAATCAGAAAAGCCTTGGAAGCTGCTGTGCACCGTCAGTTGATGAGCGATGTGCCTTACGGCGTATTGTTGTCCGGCGGATTGGATTCTTCCATCACTTCGGCCATTGCCAAGAAATTTGCCCAAAAGCGAATTGAATCCGGTGATACGGTTGATGCTTGGTATCCGCAACTGCACTCGTTTGCTGTTGGTTTAGAAGGCTCACCCGATTTGGCGGCAGCGCGTAAAGTCGCCGATCATTTAGGAACCATTCACCACGAAATCAAATTCACCATACAAGAAGGTTTAGATGCCGTTCGCGATGTGATTTACAATATCGAAACTTATGATGTAACGACTATCCGAGCGTCTACACCTATGTATTTAATGGCCAGAGTCATCAAATCAATGGGTATTAAAATGGTACTTTCCGGTGAAGGTTCTGACGAGTTGTTTGGTGGCTATTTGTACTTCCACAAAGCACCGAATGCCAAAGAGTTTCACGAAGAAACCGTGCGTAAGTTAAGCAAACTACACATGTACGATTGTTTGCGCGCTAACAAAAGTTTGGCCGCTTGGGGCATTGAAGGTCGTGTGCCGTTTTTAGACAAAGAGTTTATGGATGTGGCGATGCGAATCAACCCGCAAGATAAAATGGTGAATGGCGAGCGTATGGAAAAATGGGTGTTGCGCAAAGCTTTTGAAGACATGTTACCCGAAAGTGTGGCTTGGCGCCAAAAAGAACAATTCAGTGACGGCGTAGGCTACAGTTGGATTGACACTTTGAAAGCTATGGTCGCTCAGGAAATCACCGATGAACAATTGGCTAACGCCAAATACAAATTCCCGATACAAACGCCAACCTCCAAAGAAGAGTATTATTACCGTACCATTTTTAACGAACATTTTCCAAGCGATACAGCCGCTTTAAGTGTACCGCAGGAAGCCAGTGTGGCTTGCAGTACGAAAGTGGCTTTAGAATGGGATGAAGCCTTTAAAAACTTAAATGATCCATCGGGCAGAGCCGTGGCCAATGTGCACGAAGAAGCCTACGTTAAAGCATAAAATGCCTTTTTGACCCGTATCGAAAAGCGTTATTACAGTAAAGTCGAGTTCTCAAACTTGATTGAATTGAAGTTTAGTTTGTTTGTTGAAAAACGTCTGTCATTTTTGGCAGGCGTTTTTTGTTGAAATCCGACTAAAAATGTTAATAACTTAAGGCTTTTAAACCCTTTTTTCAATAGGAAATCCTATGCGTTTTTATATATTTGCGTGTTAGACAAAAAATACATTTTTTACGATAAAATTATATGAGCGACGAGATTAAAAAGAACAATTATTCAGCCGATAGTATTCAGGCGTTAGAAGGAATGGAGCACGTAAGAATGCGTCCTTCCATGTACATTGGAGATACCGGAGTTAGAGGTTTGCACCACTTGGTTTACGAGGTGGTTGACAACTCTATCGATGAGGCTTTGGCTGGACATTGTGATACCATCAGTGTAGTAATTAATGAAGACAATTCCATTACTGTTGAAGATAACGGACGTGGAATTCCGGTAGATATTCATAAGAAAGAAGGTGTTTCGGCTTTGGAGGTAGTAATGACCAAAATCGGAGCCGGAGGTAAATTCGACAAAGATTCGTATAAAGTTTCCGGAGGTTTGCACGGGGTTGGTGTATCGTGTGTGAACGCGCTATCCGATCATTTGCGTGCTACCGTTCACCGCGATGGTAAAATTTACGAGCAAGAGTACGAGAGAGGAAAGGCAATGTATCCGGTAAAACAAATCGGAGAAACTTCCAAAAGAGGAACCGTTGTAACGTTCAAACCGGATGGTAGTATTTTTACCCAAACTTTAGAATATTCTTATGACACTTTAGCGGCTCGTATGCGTGAGTTGTCTTTTTTGAACAAAGGCATCACCATTACGTTAACCGATAAGCGCTTTACCAAAGAAAACGGAGAATATGAAGGCGAAGTTTTCCATTCTAAAGAAGGGTTGAAAGAGTTCGTTAAGTTTTTAGACGGAAACAGAATTCCTATCATCGGGCACGTGATTTCGATGGAGAATGACAAAGGTGAAATTCCGGTAGAAGTGGCGTTGATTTACAACGAAAGCTACTCGGAAAACATTTTTTCTTATGTCAACAATATCAACACCCATGAAGGAGGTACGCATTTGCAAGGTTTCCGTATGGGATTGACGCGTACATTGAAAAAATATGCCGATGCATCCGGTTTGTTGGAAAAATTGAAGTTCGAAATTTCCGGAGATGATTTCCGTGAAGGATTAACGGCGATTATTTCGGTAAAAGTGGCAGAACCTCAGTTTGAGGGACAAACCAAAACCAAATTGGGTAACAGAGAAGTAGTATCTCCGGTTTCTCAAGCGGTGGCTGAAATGTTGGAGAACTATTTGGAAGAAAATCCGAATGACGCCAAAATCATTGTACAAAAAGTAATTTTAGCCGCTCAGGCACGTCACGCGGCTAAAAAAGCGCGTGAAATGGTACAACGCAAAACCGTTTTAGGCGGAGGCGGATTGCCGGGTAAATTATCGGATTGTTCTGAACAAGATCCGGCCAGATGTGAAATTTTCTTCGTCGAGGGAGATTCCGCGGGCGGAACGGCAAAACAAGGACGCGACCGTAATTTCCAAGCCATCATGCCATTGCGTGGTAAGATTTTGAACGTGGAAAAAGCGATGCACCACAAAGTGTTTGAGAACGAAGAGATTCGCAATATTTTCACCGCTTTAGGGGTAACCATCGGTACCGAAGAAGACAGCAAAGCATTGAACATAGAGAAATTAAGATACCATAAAGTAGTTATCATGTGTGATGCCGACGTTGACGGTAGCCACATTGCTACGCTAATCTTAACTTTCTTCTTCCGTTTTATGCGCGAGTTGATTGAAAATGGTCACGTTTACATTGCCACACCGCCGTTGTATTTGGTGAAAAAAGGGAACAAAAAAGAATACGCTTGGAACGATGACCAACGCGACTTAGCCAACGAAAAAATGGGCGGAAGCGCTACCATCCAACGTTATAAAGGTTTGGGAGAGATGAACGCAGAACAGTTATGGGAAACTACTATGAATCCTGAGTTCAGAACTTTGCGTCAGGTTACGATTGACAGTTTGGCGGAAGCCGACCGAATCTTCTCGATGTTGATGGGTGATGAGGTGCCGCCACGTAGAGAGTTTATCGAGAAAAATGCTGTGTACGCTAAAATTGATGCGTAACTAGCCCCGATTGAAGCGAAAATCCTTTTTGTTTTGTCACCCTGAGCGCAGTCGAAGGGCTTTTTACAAAACAAAAAGATTGCAGCGTAAAGCGGGATTAGCTTCAAAAAAATAAAGAAACAACAAAATATTATACAAAAATGAAAGTTACTATTGTAGGAGCAGGAAACGTAGGTGCTACTTGTGCTGACGCTATTGCTTACAGAAGAATTGCCAGCGAAATTGTGTTGGTGGATATCAGAGAAGGTTTTGCTGAAGGGAAAGCGTTAGACATTACGCAAACCCAAACCACTTTAGGGTTCAATACCAAAGTAGTAGGAAGTACAAATGATTATGCTAAAACCGCCGGAAGTGATGTAGTGGTGATTACTTCGGGAGTACCGAGAAAACCGGGTATGACTCGTGAAGAATTAATTGGTATCAACGCCGGAATTGTTAAAGGTGTGGCTGAAAACTTATTGCAACATTCGCCTAACGCGATTTTTGTGATTGTGTCTAATCCAATGGATACGATGACCTATTTGGCATTCAAATCATTAGGATTGCCTAAAAACAGAATTATCGGAATGGGTGGAACGTTAGACAGTTCTCGTTTCAAAACCTATTTGTCTTTGGCTCTAGACAAGCCGGCTAACGATATTCAAGGTATGGTGATTGGTGGTCACGGTGACACTACCATGATTCCGTTGACCCGTTTGGCGTCGTACAACGGTGTGCCGGTTTCTCAATTTTTATCCGAAGAAGCTTTGGCTAAAGTAGCGGCTGATACTATGGTAGGTGGTGCTACTTTAACAGGATTATTAGGTACTTCAGCATGGTATGCGCCTGGTGCTTCTGTATCATATTTGGTAGATGCTATTTTGAACGACCAAAAGAAAATGATTCCTTGTTCAGTGTTTTTAGAAGGCGAGTACGGACAGAGTGATATCTGTATCGGAGTGCCTTGTATT
>JBEBBH010000021.1:0-8578 GCA_041158485.1 Bacteroidota bacterium
AGGGGCAAAGTTAAAAACAGCCGTTCCACTACCTAAGCTACTTTCACACAATGTTAAAGTTGGTGGCGGATTTGGAGTGGCTGAACAGGTTATCAAACTTGTATCAAAAGTGAATACGGAAATACATCCACTAGATGTTGGACCATTATCGGTTAATGAGATGTAAACAGGACCTCCTGTCCCACCTGGAGAATAGTTCGCCGGATTAGGTATTGAATTGTCAATATTTTGGGCTCCGGTTGGTGTAGTATGAAAATATATCTCAAAATCTCCGGGATTCAAAGGAGTTCCGTTAAAAATGTCAGCTACAGCATCGTTGAGATTAAAACTAGGTAAATTAGAACATTGCTCTAAATCAGCAGGAGGATTAATAGGTGGGGCAGCATAATAAGAAACCGTTGCGCTAGTTGTAGCATTAGCAACACAACCCGGCTTATTCACAACTACAGAGTAAGTTCCCGGTTGAGAAACTGTTATTGATTGGTTATTTCCTGCGATTGGGCCGCTTGGTCCGGTCCAAGCGTAAGAAGTTGCTCCTGTAATAGTTGCTGTCAAAATGGCTTGACCGCCAACACAGATAACTTGATCCTCTAATGACAAAGGACATACAATATTACAATCAGTTGCTCCTGCGCCTGCTTGTCCGGTATTGGTTTGAGTCACAGTAATATTTCCGGCTTGACCACTATAATTGGTTAATAAAACTACATATATTTGTCCTACTTGAGCATTCGGTAAGGTGAAATTCTCTACTGCTGCTGCAGAAAAACTACAACTCACACTGGTAGTAGGATTAAGGTTGGCAGCGCCACACGTAGGGGTTGCAAACGGCCCCCAAACTATGTAATCAACATCGATTGGAGTTCCTCCATTGGTAGCCTGTGAAATTTGAAAACTAATGTTTCCGGCTATACTAATTTGCATGTAAAACCAAGCCGGATTAGGTTGAGAACCCAAACATTCATAATCAATTCCAGTTTCGGTTGTTGTACCCGTGGAATTTTGAAAGGTCAAACCCGATCCTCCGGCACAAAAAGCGTCAGAAGAGGCACAATTCGCTCCCTGAGAGAAACCCGCTTGAATGGTAAACAAACTAATTACAAGTAAGTAGAAGTAAATTTTTTTCATTACTAGTGACAATTTTTAGGCACGAAATATACGTATTTTTAGCAAATTATTAACGTTGAAATCAAATAATTTCAAATATTAACAGTATTGAGCTGCTTTTAATTTTAATTATTTATCTTTGCTACTCGATTTTTAATCCCAAATTAGTTACGAATTTAATGACAAAAAACGTGGTAAATAATGATGAATTAGGTGAAAACCACATCGCTACAAGTGCTCAAAATCCGGTAAGAAACGATGCCTTCGATTTGACAGATGAACAAAAAATTGAAGCCATTAAAAAAGATGTAGAAAGTATTTTAAATACTTTGGGAATGGATTTGACTGACGACAGTTTGAAAGGTACGCCCAACAGAGTAGCCAAAATGTTTGTGAAAGAAATTTTTGGCGGATTAAATCCCAACAAAAAGCCCAGTTCTTCTACCTTCAAAAACAACTACAAATATGGTGAGATGTTGGTAGAAAAAAACATTACAGTTTATTCTACTTGCGAACATCACCTATTGCCAATTGTTGGCAGAGCTCACGTCGCTTACATCTCAAACGGAACCGTAGTAGGCTTATCTAAAATGAATAGAATTGTAGATTATTTTGCCAAAAGACCTCAGGTTCAAGAGCGATTAACGATGCAAATTGTTCAGGAATTGCAACGCGTTTTAAATACTGAAGATGTAGCTTGCGTTATTGACGCCAAACATTTGTGCGTAAACTCCAGAGGTATTCGCGACATTGAAAGCAGTACCATAACTTCGGAGTTTGGCGGGAAATTCAAAAATGACACCACCAAACGTGAATTTTTAGATTACATCAAGTTAGAAACTAGTTTTTAATAGCCCGGATTGCAGTGAAAATCCTTTTTTAAAATACCGAAGTGTTAACGAAGGAATTTAAAAAGATTGAAACGTAAAGCCGGAAATAGCTCCAGAAAAAATGCAACTTTATAAAAATCATACGCTCAAAATTTACAACTCTTTAACAGGAGAAAAAGAACTTTTCAAACCGGTGCACGAAGGCAATGTCGGGATGTATGTTTGTGGCCCTACCGTATACAGTAACGTGCACTTGGGTAATGTGCGCACTTTCATGTCTTTTGATATGATTTTCCGTTATTTACTTCATTTGGGTTACAAAGTGCGCTATGTTCGTAACATTACAGACGTAGGTCACATAGTAGATGACGTAGATGACGGCGAAGATAAAATTGCCAAAAAAGCCCGAGTGGAACAGTTGGAACCGATGGAAATTGTGCAGCGTTACACCGTCGATTTTCATGATGTTTTAAACCAATTCAACTTTTTACCACCAAGCATTGAACCGACGGCAACCGGACATATCATTGAACAAATTGAAATTGTCAAACAAATTATAGACAAAGGATTTGCCTATGAATCGAATGGCTCCGTGTATTTTGATGTAGTGAAGTTTAACGAAACCCATCACTACGGCAAATTAAGCGGTAGAAACATCGAAGAAATGTTGGCCAATACCCGTGATACCGATGGGCAATCTGACAAAAGAAATCCGCAAGATTTTGCCTTGTGGAAAAGAGCCGAACCGGAGCACATTATGCGTTGGCCTTCGCCTTGGGGCGTTGGTTTCCCTGGCTGGCATTTGGAATGTACCGCTATGAGCACCAAATATTTAGGCGAAACATTTGATATTCATGGTGGCGGAATGGACTTAAAATTCCCGCACCACGAATGTGAAATTGCCCAAAACGAAGCTTGCACCGGTCACAGTCCGGTGAACTATTGGATGCACGCCAATATGCTAACGTTAAACGGCAAAAAAATGTCGAAGTCAACCGGTAACAATATTCTACCCAGCGAAATTTACCATGGTGGCAGTCCGTTTTTAAGCAAGGCCTTCTCTCCTAACGTGGCGCGTTTCTTTATGATGCAAGCGCACTACCGCAGTATACTTGACTTTTCTAATGACGGTATCTTAGCGGCTGAAAAAGGTTTTACCCGATTGATGGACGGCTTGGAATTGATTAAAGATTTGAAGCCGAAAGCCGTTTCTTCAATTGACATAGCTGCTTGGAAGCAAAACTGTTATGAGGCGATGAACGACGACTTCAATACCCCTATTTTAATTGCGAACTTGTTTGAAGGCATTAAGTACGTGAATTTGGTGAACGACGGCAAAGAGACTTTAACTGAGGCTGACATCTTAGCTTTAGAAGAAACGCTCAGAAGTTTTACCTTCGATGTGTTAGGTATTAAAGATGAAAAAGCGGTTTCCAATCAAACCGATAAATTGGAAGGTGTAGTCGAATTGCTGATTAACATGCGATTGGAAGCACGTGCGAATAAAGACTTTGCACTTTCAGATCAGATTCGCGACCAATTGTTAGCCTTAGGCATACAATTGAAAGATGGTAAAGAAGGAACAACTTTCAGCATACAATAAATATGTTGAGAAAGCTATTGATAGCACCATTATTATTGTTGATTTGGTTCTACAAAATCGTACTTTCTCCATTACTTCCGGCAACTTGTCGTTTTCAACCCACTTGTTCCACTTATTTCATTGAAGCCCTTAAGATTCACGGATTGTTTTACGGAAGCTATTTGGGTTTTAAAAGGATTTTGAGTTGTCATCCGTGGGGAAAAAGCGGTTACGATCCGGTGCCGGAAAAGAAATGTTCACATTAAAGAAAGGTTAATTTTTTCTCAGTTAGAAACATTTAATTACTTTTACAGTAAAACCCCAAAATAGTAAATCATGGTTTGGAATCCTTCAGAAGGTATAGATATTGGCTTTTTCATCATTCGTTATTACAGCTTGATGTTTGTCATCGCATTCGGTTTAGGCTGGTACATCATGAAAAAGATTTATGAAAGAGAAAACGAGTCGATTGAAAAATTAGACACCTTATTTATTTGGACCGTAATTGCAACACTTTTAGGAGCGCGTTTGGGTCAAGTCTTTTTTTACGATTGGGAATACTTCCGAAACAATCCTACTGAGATTTTATTGCCGTTTAAATTCCACCCCGAATTTGAATTTACCGGATTCCGTGGATTAGCCAGCCATGGTGCGGCCATTGCCATCATTATTGCCATGTATTTTTACAGTAAAAAAGTAATCAAGAGACCTATCCTTTGGGTATTAGACCGTGTGGTAATTCCGGTAGCCAGTGGTGCTATTTTTGTGCGAATCGGGAATTTTTTCAACTCGGAAATTGTTGGAAATGTTACAGATTCGGCTTTCGGAATCAAATTTGTCCGCGATTATTATTCTGCCAAAGATGTGCTAAACATTACCAAACTTTCCAATGTAAATGACGCTTATCACGCCATCGCTACTGACCCTCAATATGCTGATTTATTGGCCAAAGTTCCTATGAAACATCCGGCACAATTGTATGAGGCTTTCTTATACATCTTTGTATTCTTCGCTTTGTTCTTTTTGTATTGGAAAACCAAAACCGCTGAAAAACAAGGCTTGTTGTTCGGTTACTTCTTAGTGATGTTATGGTCTGTACGTTTTGCGGTGGAATATGTTAAGGAAAGCCAAGGCGGCATTGAAGAAAGTTTCGGATTGTTGAGCACCGGACAATGGCTCAGTATACCGTTTATATTAGTCGGAATCTACTACATCTTTATGGCCGAAAAGCCGATAGAAGATGATTTATAAAATAAAAAAGTCCTGATTGCTCAGGACTTTTTTTATGCTTCTTCGTCATTCACTTCCGAATGCGATTTGGAGTAATTACGCCATTTCTCGATGCATTCTTTCAAATCTTCCGGCATTTCGGTATCAAAGCGCATGTACTCTTTGGTAACCGGGTGTTCGAACCCTAATGTTTTAGCGTGTAAGGCTTGTCTTGGCAAGGTTTTGAAACAATTATCAATAAACTGTTTGTATTTGGTAAATGTAGTGCCTTTCAAAATCAAATCGCCACCATAACGCGCATCATTGAACAAAGTGTGACCGATATATTTCATGTGCACACGAATTTGGTGTGTTCTTCCTGTTTCTAATTTACATGACACTAAAGTTACATAACCAAATCGTTCTAAAACTTTATAATGGGTAACGGCATGTTTTCCCACATCACCTTCCGGATAAACGGCCATTTGCATACGGTCTTTCATGTGACGCGCAATATGACCTTCAATGGTGCCTTCGTCTTCTTTGACATTTCCCCAAACTAAGGCAATGTATTCCCTCTCGGTGGTTTTGTCTTCAAATTGTTTGGCCAGATGCGTCATCGCCGTTTCAGTTTTGGCAATAACCAAAAGACCGGATGTATTTTTATCAATGCGATGCACCAATCCCGGACGTTCACTTGAATTGAGCGGTAAATTGTCGAAGTGAAAAGCTAGAGCATTCACCAAAGTTCCGGTATAATTACCATGACCCGGATGTACGACCAATCCCGGCGGTTTGTTGATGACCAACAAAGCGTCGTCTTCATAAACAATATTGAGCGGAATGTCTTCGGGAATAATATGATTCTCAAAAGGCGGATGCTCGAGCATTACCCGAACCACATCGAAAGGTTTGACGCGGTAATTAGATTTCACCGGTACATCGTTCACCCAAATATTGCCTTTTTCGGCAGCTTGTTGGATTTTGTTTCGGGTGGCGTTTTCTATCAATTGCATCAGGAACTTATCGACACGCAACAAACCTTGTCCTTTAGGTGATACAAAGCGATGGTGTTCGAACAATTCCTCTTCTAACTCGAAATTATCGTTGGTATTATTCATTTACAGGCATTATATCAGTCGTATCTACCGCGGTAGAATCAATCGTCGTATCATCAAAAACCACTTTTCCGTCGCCTAAAACCAAATCAATTTTAGAAGATTTCAACACTTTATCGCCCGGTTTAATTTTCTTACCGTTCATGCGCATTTCCAACACCATATCTTTTCCTAAATACGGTTTGTAGGTGATGTTACCTTCTTTCAAACCAACTGCTTCCAGAGTCGGAACCGCCTGACGATAGGTTTTCTCAATCAAATCGGGAACAGCGACCATAGTGTAAGTGGACGCATTGATTTTTAAATAAATTTTACGGCCTTCTTTTACCTTTGCGCCTGCTTTAGGTTCTTGTTCTACAATGGTTAGCTTTGGAAATTCAGGACGAAAATCTACCGTATCCAAAATGATGTAATCTAAATCTAAGGCGTCTAATTTTTCTTCCGCTTGTTCAGCAGAAAGTTTACTCAAATCCGGCACCGTAATTTCCTGACCGTGATTGGTAGTATAAGTTATCCAATGAAAAAACAAAAAAGCGATAACAGCAAAAATGGCCATAGCGGCTAATACTTGGGCAAAAAACACCTTACTGGTTAAATATTGGCGTAAACTCATAAAGAAATTTTATTTAAGCAAAGATATAAAAAAGATACGCTTCGCTATTAGAATTTTAGATTTGCCTTTTAGGCGTTTAGATGCGCTTCACTTTTAGAACGTTAGATACGCCTTTCAGGCTTTTAGATGCACTTCGCTTTTAGAGAGTTAGAAACATCAAAGAAGTCTAAAAGTCTAAAAGCCGCAGGAGAGTCTAAAATTCTAAGAAGTCTAAAAATCTAAAGACATAGCCTTAACTAAGAAAAAAAATGATAATTTTGTTACTACTTTAATACCAACCTAACTCCTACTACTAATGAAAAAAGTAGCCATCATTATGGGCGGATATTCCAGCGAATATCAAATTTCTCTCAAAAGCGGCAATGTGGTTTATCAATTTTTAGACCAAAATTTATACAAAGGCTATCGCATTCATATTTTAAAAGACAAATGGGTTTATGTAGATGAACAAGACCATGAATTTCCCATTGACCGAAACGACTTTTCTACCATTGTTAACGGAGAAAAAATTACTTTTGATGTGGTTTTCAATGCTATCCACGGTACGCCGGGCGAAGATGGTTTGATGCAAGCCTATTTTGAATTGTTAGGTATTCCACAAAGTTCCTGTGATTATTATCAAGCGGCCTTAACGTTTAACAAGCGTGATTTATTGTCGGTTTTAAAACCATACGGCATCAAAACTGCTACTTCTTATTATTTAAATCAAGGTGATGAAATTGACGAAAAAGCCATACTTGAAACGGTTGGTTTACCTTGCTTTGTAAAGCCTAATAAATCCGGTTCGAGTTTCGGTATTTCCAAAGTGAAAACCAAAGACGAATTGGCTTATGCCATTGTTAACGCTTATAAAGAAGACAACGAAATAATCATCGAAAGTTTCTTGGACGGTACTGAAGTTTCAGTTGGTGTGATTAATTACAAAGGTAACATCACCGTGCTACCTATAACAGAAATTGTATCCGAAAACGACTTCTTCGACTACGAAGCGAAGTATTTAGGCAAGTCACAAGAAATTACTCCGGCCCGAATTTCTCCGGAAATGACTGCCAAAGTATCGGCTGTTGCCAAAAAAGCGTACGAGGTTTTAAAAATGAGCGGCTTTTCCAGAAGTGAATTCATCATCGTAAACGGCGAACCGCATATGTTGGAAATGAATACCATTCCGGGTTTAACCACCGAGAGTTTGATTCCGCAACAAGCCAAAGAAGCCGGGATTTCCTTAACCGACTTGTTCACGAACGCTTTAGAATTGGCATTGAATAAATAAAATGTTGTAAGTTGAATAACTCATAACTTAGCAACTTGGAATATACAACCTAGAACATACAACTTACAACCAAGATGAAAAGAAAAGCAATATTCCCCGGTTCCTTTGACCCCATTACTTTGGGCCATTTTGATATTATTAAAAGAGGTGTTTCGCTTTTCGATGAAGTGATAGTAGCTATTGGTATCAATGCCGATAAAAAGTACATGTTTTCTTTAGAAGACCGAAAACGATTTATAGAAGAGGCTTTTAAAGATGAACCGCGCGTTTCTGTGGTTACCTACGAAGGATTGACCATCGATTTGTGTCGTAAGTTAGAAGCTGATTTCATCTTGCGTGGTTTGCGTAATCCGGCCGATTTTGAATTCGAAAAAGCCATCGCACACACTAATCGCAGATTATCTCAAATAGAAACTGTCTTTTTATTGACCGCTTCTAAAACCTCTTATATTTCCTCTAGTATTGTTAGAGACGTCATCCGAAACGGTGGCGATTATACGGTTTTGGTACCGGACAGCGTAGTGGTTAAAAAAGAGAAGTAATGAAACTACTGCGACTATTTTTATTGTTGTCGATTAGCCTTTCGGCGCAACATAAAGCTGCTTATCCAACCTTTTTCGAAAAAGGCAACGGCAACCAATCGGCTGATTATGCTGAAGTGATGCGCTTTTACAACCAACTCGATGCCGATTTTGAAACCATCCAACTGCAAACTTTCGGATTGACCGATAGCGGTGAACCTTTGCAAGTAGTGATTTTTGATGCTGATCAAAAATTCGACTATAAATCTAACTCCGCTAAAATTACACTGCTCATCAATAACGGAATTCACGCCGGTGAACCTGATGG